>NZ_JBFKMX010000017.1:0-47238 GCF_041629635.1 Pseudoalteromonas sp.
AATTTAATTGAAATGCCAAAAATTACTGGTGCTGAAGATTTCTCATTCTATGCAATGGAAGTACCGGGATTATTTGTATTTTTGGGCGGTACACCAAAAGGAACAGATCCTAAAGATGCACCGAGCAATCATTCGCCTTACTTTTTTGCCGATGAGTCTTCATTTAAATTAGGCACAGAAGCCTTAACTAATTTTGCACTAGACTATATGGCAATGGCTAAATAACTACTTAACCTGAAAAGCGAAACTGATATTAGTAATTAGCTTATCTGTTTCGCTTTTTCCAATCATGAAACTTTGCGTGCACGCCTTGGGTCAACGATGTAAAGTAGTCCTCTAATACATCCACACCATACAATATACCCACTACTAAAACACTCAGCTTTATTGCACTTAATTCACCTGCGATATCAACAGCAACACCAATAGCGGCAAGTACCCAAATGGTTGCAGCTGAGGTAACACCTACCACAATGCCGTCTTTAGCGAGCATTACGCCTGCACCCAAAAAGCCAACCCCTGTAACAACTTGACCAATAATGCGTGATGTATCGGTTACATCATTATTTAATGAATTTGAAGCAGCAATAAACATATAAGTACCAAGTACAATTAGTGCAGAGGTACGAATACCAACAGGTTTTCCGCGAAGTTGTCTTTCTAGTCCAACAATAAATCCACAGCAAATAGCAGCGGCAATTTTAGACCATTCAAATGGTGCAATTGAAAAAAGGGTTGTTAGTTCCAATGTTTCTCTCTTTTAGGTTATAAAGGCAATAAATTTAACTGCCTATTTAAGGTGTTGTTTTATCTAATTTATAAATTTTCAGACGTTGCTGTTTCACTTGATTCAAGATGAGTGATCAGTAATTGATCAACACGAATTCCGTCAATATCTACCGCTTCAAATTTATACCCAGCATGCAGCACAAAGTCGGCACATTTTGGCATTCGTTTCATTTTATAAATGATAAACCCAGCAACGGTTTCATAATAACTTTCGTCAGGAAACTCATCAATTTCAAGTAATTTCTTAACATCGACAATAGGTGTTGCTCCATCAACTAACCAAGAGTTTGCATCGCGTTTAACTATTTGCTCATCGCCACTAAATGGCACTAAATCACCCATAAAGCTGCTCATTAGATCTTTTAAAGTAATAACGCCCACAACCAGCGCATATTCATTTACCACAACAGCAAACTGAGAAGATGCAGATTTAAATGCATTTAATGCGTCTGAAAGTGTTAGTGTTTCCGGTAAATACAGCAAGTCTTTGTTTAAAGCTTGTAAACTAAGTTCGGCTTTTCCACCATTCAATAATTGATGCAAAATAGTTTTTGATTCAATGGTGCCAAGTAGTTTATCCAACTGTCCATCACACACTAAAAATTGGTGGTGAGGGTTTTCTAAAATTTTGTTGCTGATTGTTTCACTACTATCGTTAATATCAAAAAAAACAATCGAATCACGTGTGGTCATTACTGTGGGTAATGTGCGACCCTCAAGTTCGAATACATTGCCTATCAGTTGATACTCTTGCTGTTGCAATGAACCGTCTTGGGCACCGGCTTCCATTACGGCAACGATATCTTCTGTGGTGACAATTTCTTCACGCTCTGTAGGCAGTTTAAAAATTCGCAGAACCATATTGCTAATACCATTGAAAAACATTACCAATGGGGTGAGAGCAAAGGTTAACCAATTCATCAAACTAACCACTTTGATTGCGACAGATTCAGGCATGATCATCGCAATGCGCTTAGGTAGTAAGTCAGCAAATAAAATAAATAACGAGGTAATTGCTAAAAACGACAGGAAAAAACTGATTTGGTCAGCGTGTTGTCCGTTATAAACCAAATTTACCAACTGTGAGGTATAAGGAGAAAGCGTTTGTTCACCGATGATACCGCCTAAAATGGCAATCGCATTCAATGCAATTTGGATCATAGCAAAAAAACCACCCGGTTGTTCTTGAAGCCGCAAAACTGCTTGCGCTTTTTTGTTACCTTCGTCAGCGATAACCCGTAATTTAATTTTACGTGCTGCGGCAATGGCAATCTCCGACATAGCAAATAAGGCACCAAAAATGATTAAAATGCTTATACCCAACAAGTCACTCATAGCGTTCTCCAAACAAAAGATGAGCATATGCTTTTTAATCTGAAATACATTAAAAAGCGCGCAATTATTATGCAAGTTTGACTTTGCTGCAATCACTTTTTTTAAATAAATTTTTTAATTAAATTTCAGTTAGTTAGGGTTTGTATTTGCTGCGCTATTTGCAACAGGAATGTAACTGTGTTTTGAGTATAAAAGGGTTGATTGAGTTTAATAATGAGCTTGCGATTTTTGCTGTTTACTTATAAAGAGCTTTCCTGCAATGCACCCCGCAATAAAACCGAAGAAATGGCTACTCCAACTTACACCAGGTACAAACTGAGTAAGCAAATAAATAACACTGGCATACAAAAAACAAATAATTGCAGCTAGTAATAAATTAAAAATATTACGACTAAAAATAGCGTTACAAATAATGTAGCCTATTAGTCCAAAAACCAATGTGCTAGCCCCTGCATGAAAACCTTCACTGGCAAAAAGCCAAACGGCAGAGCCTGCGCTAAATGTAATAAACAAACATACCCAAATAAAACGCTTTACACCTTGTTGCAACACAATAAATGCAAGCACTGCTAAGGGGGCCGCATTTGACAATAAATGTTGCCAACTATGGTGTATAAAAGGTGCCAGTGGGATCCCAATTAAGCCGTTGATGTATCGTGGGTATATGCCAAAATTTGAAACTAACCCTGCAGTAATCGTATTTAAAATTTGCATCCCAATAAGAATAACGAGCAAAATGAAAATAATATGTAATGGTTGTTTAATTAGCATATAAAATAGTGGGTCTCATAAAGTAAAAAGCACTTAGTTTTTTAATCAACTAAGTGATTTTACTTTAACGCCTTACTTCTCTGAGCAACAGTTATTTTATTAACTCTTATATTTTCGAAAATCAAATGGGCATTAACATTTACAGTAATCGACTTACTAAAGTTGTGGCAATATAAATTGTCAGAGTGATTTATATCCATTGTAAGTCTTACTACTCTGACTTTATTGCGTTTTAAATGTGCCATAACAGTAACCATATCTAAAAATTTATCGATAGTAACTACCTCAAGCTCATATTTGCTAGTGAATATGAGCTGACATGAAAAGTAATTTTGATTATCTGTTGCCATTTTAAAATTGAAAGATGCCTGCTTAATCATTGATCTTTAGTTGTTTTGCGTTATAACAAAGTAAAGGGTAAGCATTGCGAGGCGTTCACTTGAAAGAACTATTGATAGAACAAGAGGAATCACTTCATAACTATGAAACTCGCCACAATAAACGTGAAATTATCCGTTTAATTCATCCTGAATTTCGTGAAGTAGGCCAATCGGGCACATCATTTTCATTTAAAACGATTATTGAAATGATGTCTTCGGAAAAGCAGCCAAGCGGTCATGTTCATGCACAAGACTATGAATGTATTCAGTTAGAATATTCAGTATTTTTAATGTTGTACAAAACAGCATGGGTTAGTAAAGATGGCTCGGCCAGCTATTTTGCTAAAAGGTCATCTATTTGGGTACTAAATAATGGTGCATGGCAAATGAAGTACCACCAAGGTACGCCTTGTGATGAATTTACTTTAGTTTAAAAGGTTATTGAATTACCAGTCCAATGGCTTGAAAGTTACACAACGAACTGAAATACGAAGAAATTACAACATCCATGTTGTAGTTTACTACTTTAGAATTTTCACCACTTCACGAGTTGCTTCAATCAGGCGGATTATTCTGCCATCGATGTTTACGGTGATTAACCCTTTATGGTCAACCGGTACAATAATCTTGCTGTGGCTATAAATTTCACGGTCGATAGGTTTACCAACCTGAATTTTCTTTTGCCATCCTGGAGGTAATTCACCTGTACGAGCCACTTTTTTCTGAAGGCCAGGTGGTAAGCTGTTACCTTTATTGTGTTTTTCATTTTTGGCGTGAAGTGGAGAGGCCATCAAAAAAGACTGGCTAATGTAACTAAAAAGCTTTTCATTAAAATGTTATTCCTCAAAGCTTTCACAACGGGTATTAAACTAAACGCTTAGAGTTTCTGATGTTGTAAAATTTAAAAGCGTAAAGCCACTATAAAACTAATTACCCTCAAAATAAAACCAGTCTTTAATCTTAATTCCTTTAAAATAAGAGTTTCTGAGTATTTGATTAATACAGAATTAACTAGCTTCTATTTGACATTGAAAGCAATGCGCCTGCACCAATAAACACACTGCCAGAGAGTTTATTAAAAAATGCAGTGCGACCTTTGTCGAACAACCACTTTGAAGACTTAACGCCTAACATTACATAAAACAACAACCAGCTCAGTTCTAGTAAGATAAATGTACCTGAAAAAATAAGGTATTGTGTTAAAAGTGACTCATTGGGGTTAATAAATTGTGGAAATAACGCTGTAAAAAACACAATGGCTTTGGGGTTACTTGCTCCAATTATAAAGCCACTAATAAAGTGCTGCATGCTTTGCTGATTATTTTCATCTGGCATATCAGTAAGCGCAAAGTCAGTGTTCTTTGACAAAAACGCCTTTATACCAAGGTAAATCAAATAACCTGCCCCAAGCCATTTAATAATATTAAACGCAAGCTCTGATGTAGCAATTATCACGCCTAACCCTGTAAAAGATAAACTCAAAATTAGAGTAATTGCAGTTAAGCTACCGAGCGCTGCATATATACCCGAACGTTTTCCTGAGGTAATTGCTTTTGACATACAAAATAGTGCGCTAGGGCCAGGAGACGCAGTTAAAATGAGCACCGCAATAAAATAGAGTGTCCATGTACTTATATCCATTTTGAAACCTTCAATGTTTTTTCTTTAAGCTAGCATTTTTAATTAGAAAACAAAGACAACTATTTAATGATTATCAAAAATTTTCACCTTGGTTTGTGTATGCATTGAATTGTTAAGAAAAGCCCATATTAATTTTGATGGGGTAGGCCAAAGAAAAGGGAGAAAACGGTGCTTAAAACAACGCTAATAATTTTATTTGTTATATTTTCGTTGTTACCGTTTAATTTAGCACGCTCATTTATTCCACCTCATCAACAAACGTTAAACTCCTTTCAACACATTACACACTTAGCCAGTAATAACAGTACTGTTATTACATTTATAAAGTATTCGACCTTAAAAGTTTTAGCTAACCGTTTTAATTTGCGAAAGTTATCATTTTAATAAGTCATACAGCCAAATATGACAGCTTATCTTTTTTGATTATTTAACAACTTAAAAGATAAGGAAAATTATGACGCAAGCAATCACTTTGTTTGTTTTGGTGTTTGTGTGGGCTTTCTTGATGCTGCTTTGCTGGAAGATGATTGGCTGGGCAAAAAAGAGAAAAACGGGTGCAGTTGTATTTGGTGCTTTGGTTAATATGGTATTACCTGATCCTAAAATTGAACATACAATCGCCATTGTAAGAGAGCAAAAAGCAGAAAAACCACAACCAAGTAACGAACAAAAAGAAAAATAACCAAATCCAGCGATTGCTGTCTTTTTTTAATTTAGAAATGTTATGAACCCTAAATTAAAAAGACTAAATCGAGCAAACAGCATTTCTTACATCACAGTTTATTGTGGCGTCCCCAGGCGAGATAGGCTTTGTTGTTATTGATATTGTTGACTGGTCAAATCCTGGGAGAGATTGGCAACGTTGGCTTTTTCCAGCGGGAAACGGTAAGTTTTTATTCGAAATATGGACTACTCCGGCTCTAACATGCGCAGAGGATTCAGAGAGACAAGCAGTGTTAGAAGATTGAATCGTATATTCATTATAAACTGGAAGAGCAATAGCTGCGAGCACACCAATAATAGCCAGAACAATCATTAGTTCAATCAAAGTAAATCCATTAGCATTTGAAATTTTTATCATTTTTAATCTTAAAAAATCTGTATTGTAAGTATTATAGTGGTTATTTTTATTGATAACAGTGAAAACTAATGCACTGTGATTTACTTATTGAGATTAAACAGGCAGATCGAAATACATGTAAGAACGCATTACAAAATAATTAATTAAAAACGCACTGTGATTTATTCTTGCGCGATATTTAGGAAAAAATAGGTTTAAATTAATGATAGGAAATTTCCATTATCTGATTGAGTTATTACACTGATAATTATGGAAATAAATTTTACACACTACATTATAATAGCTGAAACAATTGGCGGCTTAGGAATATTTCTCATCGGCATGTTAGTTATGACCGATGGGTTACATGGATTAGCTGGCGATGCGGTACGTCGTGCGCTGACAAAATTCACAAAAAAACCATTAACAGGGGCATTAACAGGAGCTGTGTGTACGGCAATACTTCAATCTTCAAGTGCAACAACAGTTGCAGCTGTCGGCTTTGTCAGTGCGGGCTTACTTAATTTTTCGCAAGCACTTGGTATTATTTTTGGTGCAAATTTGGGTACAACGGTCACTGGTTGGCTGGTTGTGTTACTAGGCTTTAAACTTAAATTAGGCACATTGTTACTACCCGTTATATTTATAGGTGCACTTCTAAGGTTGTTTGCGAAAGAGGGCTTGGCTAAATTAGGCTTTGCTTTGGCAGGTTTCGGTTTAATATTTGTTGGCATCAGTTTAATGCAACAAGGAATGTCTGGGCTTGAGTATTATTTAACTCCTGAAGCATTTCCACCAAACACATGGTTTGGCCGTGTGCAACTTCTACTTATTGGTATTTCTATCACTTTAGTGACGCAATCTTCAAGTGCCGGTGTTGCTATGGCGATGACTGCGTTGTTTGCTGGGGCTATTAATTTTAACCAAGCAGCTACGTTAGTGATTGGCATGGACATTGGTACAACATTTACTGCTGCAATCGCAACACTAGGTGGTTCCGTTGATTCGAAACGAACAGGGTTCTCTCATGTTATTTATAATCTATTGACAGCCATTTTGGCACTTGCATTACTAACCCCTTTCACGACTTTGTTAAATACTTGGCTGCCAGGTTTTATTTTATCCAACTCTGAAATTGCATTGGTATCTTTCCATAGCTTATTTAATTTAGTTGGAGTGTTAGTCGTATTACCTTTGACGAATCAATTTAGCAAATTAGTTTGTTACTTAGTACCTCGAAAGTCTATATCGAATACTGAAATGTTAGACAGTCAACTTTTGAAGGAACCAAGCGTTGCACTGATTGCTACTTTGACCAGCTGCAAACGACAGCTAGTTGAGCAGTTTTGCTTAATTGCAAGAATGTTGAATAAGAAAGAACAAGACTACAATGATGAATTTAGTCATTTACAATTAGCTCTAAAACATACTCATGAGTATATTGACCAAGTTCACTTGCAACCAAATCAGAAATTTAAATGGCAAAAATTAATAATTCTAATTCATGTACTAGATCATATGTATCGTTTAAATAAACGCATCATTGAGTCTCATGAGTATGCGCATGCACTCCATTGTAATCAAAAATTGAGTGAGGCTACTAATAAACTGATTAAGGTTATTAACTTACTAAGTTATTGCATTGAAGAAGAAAATTGGAGTAAAGGGCATCGTATCGCAAGTAAAACTCGCATTATCTTTAAAAAACGCATTGAGCCGCTTAGAGCAGATATTATGAGAGAAATTGCGTCAGGCGTTAAAACTATACCTGAAGCGAATATTGACTTAGAAGTATTGCGTTGGATGACTCGAATCGTTAATCATATTAATCGAATCACTTATCATTTAAATGGCCTACACCAGAAAACAGATTCTCGTCTATAAACCCCTACAATTTATGAGCTTTGTTGATGTTGTTTTGTTCAATAATAAGAAAAATTTCAACCAAGCAACAGAGGAAAAAACATTGAGAAAAGCTAGCGAGCGCTGTTTTTTTTCAATTACGTTGATTTACAATTTGGTCTTGCCTTAACAACGAAAAAATTCGTACTATCACAACTGTCTAAAAATAAACGGATTTTATTTTGAAAAATTTGATTTCAATGTCACTGGTATTAGCCAGTCTAGCTCTTGTTGGATGTGAGTCTACCCCCGAAGTTAAACCACGCATGGCGCGGATTAATAGCCCAGAAGTAGATAGCCAGCCTTTTAATTTTAAATTAGCAGTAGGCTCTGATACATCCAATGAAATATCAATTAACAATACTAAAAAAGCAGATAGAGACTCAGCGCTTCGCTTTTCTGCTGCAATGACTTTAAGCCATGGTTTTGAAGCGCGCTATGTTGATAATGGTGAGCAGCAACTTAGCTTGAAGTACCAATGGCATGGTGCTCCAGAAGAGGAAAAGCAAAGTGGTAACCTCTCGCTTGCTACAAGTGTTAGTTATATATATTCAAAGCGCAATGAAAGTGCAACACGTGCTTATAATAATTGGTCACTGGAACAAAAAAGTTATGACTTATCACTCATCGCAGGTTATCGCTTTAATAAACAAACACTAATGTATGGCAGTGTGTTTTATCAAGATGGCGATATCGACGGAAAGTATTACCTTCTTGAAAGTTATGATGACGTTAATAACGAACAAGTAAACCAAGGCTGTGGTTATGACAGAACCTGTGTAGGTTATCGTTTTTCAGATACAGGCAAAGCATATGGCGCAAGTTTAGCTTTAGAGTATGAGTTATTAACTTGGTTAGTTCTAACTGGTGAAGTTGTGCACCATAGAGCTGATTGGTTTAACCGAAGCAATAATGAAACTGGTGCAAATCTAATTCTTGAGTTCCGCTTTTAATTAAAGCCTGCAACCGCAGGCTTTATAATATTTTACAATGATTGGAAGTAACTTTCTAAATCATCCGAACCACCAATGTGTTTACCACCAATAAATACTTGCGGCACAGTATCGCGGCCAGACATTGCTTTTAAGCTGGTTAATGAGGCATCTTTGCCAAGTACAATTTCTTCATAGTTATAGCCATGCTTGTCTAAAAGGCGTTTCGCATTTTGACAGTATGGGCAGTTTGGTTTAGTGAACAACGACACCGGCTGTGGCTTCAATGCATGTGGATTAATGTAGTCTAACATTGTGTCTGCATCGGATACTTCAAACGGGTCGCCTTCAACCTCTGGCTCAATAAACATTTTTTCAATAATACCGTCTTTCACTAGCATAGAATAACGCCAGCTACGTTTGCCAAAACCTATCTCGCTTTTATCTACTAACATACCCATTCCATGAGTAAATTCACCTGTACCGTCAGGAATAAGCCTAATGTGTTCGGCTTCTTGCTCTTTAGCCCAAGCGGCCATCACGAAGCTGTCATTTACTGATACACATAAAATATCGTCAACGCCATTTGCTTTAAAGGTATTGGCTAATTCATTAAAACGCGGTAAATGTGTTGAAGAGCAGGTTGGTGTAAATGCTCCTGGTAATGAAAATACAACAACAGTTTTACCTTTAAATAGGTCATCAGAAGTCAGTGTTTGCCATTGGTTGTTAGCAAAAATTGGTAAGCTAACTTGTGGTACCGATTGTCCAGAAATATCATTTAACATTTTACGCCCTTATTTTGGTTGATTCCTTTAGTTGGGTACAGTATGCCTTTCGAAATTAAATCAATCCAATTAGTTAAATGAGTCACTTCAATCTAAAAAATTAATTTATAAATAGGCAGCTAAATAATACTTGGTTGGTCAATTATTCTTCTAAAAATCGCAAAACTACTGATATTTTCGTATCAATTTATCAGTAATCACCTACTATAATATTGGTAAATTTTAATATGGTGACAATTATGAAAACCTATTTAGTAATCTTACTAATGCTATTAATTTCTGCCTGTGGTGGTAATTCTTCTTCAAATGATAAGGATGTTGTAGTGCCACCTTTGATGGGCGTTGAGCAAGCTAAATTTTCGTTAGGACTGAGCGATGCGCCTGTTGACGATGCAATCGCGGTAGTGCTTGAAATAGATACGATTAAAATTATTAAACTAACAGATTCTGGTGATGTAGCAGAAGAAATTTTAGTTGAAGAATTTGCTATGGAAGATGGTTCCACTGCATCTTCGGTTGTCACTAACTTACTTGATTATCAAGGTGCAGATCAAAAGAAAATTATTGATGAGCTGGCTGGCATTGAACTCGACGAAGGTAACTATCAATTAGAACTTGTGATTATTGATGCAGGCTCTTATGTTGAACTTGATAATGACGCAACATTATACGCAATTAAAGTGCCAAGCTCGCGTCTACGCCTAGGTGAGTTTGTGGTTGACGCAAGTTTAGTGCAAGTGGGTGATACCCCAGCTTACACCATTGAATTTGATTTAAGAACATCTCTTGTACAGCGTGGCAATAATCCCGCTAAAAATGGCTTTATCTTAAAACCACATGGTATTAAGGTTGTGGGAAGATCCGGCACTATTGCTGGCACAATATCATCTGAAAATCTTAATTTAGGCACATGTACAGTGTATATGTATCCTGGTGATACTACTGAATTTGGTGATTTGTTTGATAGTGAAGATGAAGCATTCACAGGTGATGTGCCAACTGCAACTGCACCGCTTGCATCAACCGTTGTAACAATTGAGGGTAGCTATGAGTTTGGTTTTGTCTCAGCGGGTGATTACATGGTGGCGTTACGCTGTAATGATCTGGTAGATGACAACATTCAATTTGATGGTTTAGAGATCCCATCACCAGCAGGTCAAAGTAAATTTATTACAGTGACCTCTGGTAATACAAGCGAAGCTAATTTTTAATTAAACACCGTATGCTAAATGACAGCGATTGAAATAAGCAACAATATTTGGCTTGTTTTCATCGCTATTTTTATTGGCGTACTCAGTTATCCATTGAGTAAATTGCTAAGTGTTGCACAAGCGGCTGCGTCGTATTGTGTCATTCGCTCTGTTACAAAATAAGCTTTATCACCTAATAAACTGGCCAAATTTTCAATTGCTTCTATGGCAAAGTCATAGATTTGTGTTTTTGCTATGACGCCTAAACCTTGGGAATAAATACTTTTAATAAGGCTATTTCGTACCAAGTTTGGCATAAGTAATATTAACAGTGCCGGCGTTTCTGAAATTAATTCCTGCTTAGTTAAAGGCCAAAATTCATCGTCAACCCAGCGACTATACACTAAGCTCCAATATCGGTTTTCTTCTACTAATTCTTTAATTAGATACCCAATTGCATTTTGTTTAGTGAGGTCTGCATCGAGCTAGGCGTTTTGTTCAAGGTTTGCCAGAATAATGTTTGAATCGGCAACCATTTCATTAATAATGGTAACAGGTAACTTCTTTTTTGGCATTTTTTCGGGAACAATGCGATATTTAACTTGATAATCGATGTTGGCAAGCTTGTAATACGCTTCGAGTTTAACTGCAAATGGACTTGCATCGGTGAGTCCAAAAGTAGGTGGAAATTCATATATTGTAATCATTTTACAGTCCTTGTTGTTTTTGCACATAATACGCTGTAGTTTTGTCAGCGACTGCCAGTAGCTTAACTTGCCTAAGTAAAAATAAGTTTATCTGTGTTTAGTATGCAAGTGTACGATTGCTAAAGTAATTATAAAACTAGAACAAATAACACTATGTCAGAAATCCTCTCATTAATTGAAAGTAATCCACAACTTGTACTGTGCGCCTTGATTATACTCATCGTTATTATTTTCTATAAAGAGCGAATATCTCGTTTCTCTTCATATCAGACAAAGTCAGGAAATGAAGCGAATTTGAAATTATTTGAGATGACAGCGACGCAACTTATTGAGTTTCAAAGTGTATTAGGTGAAATGATCTATCGTCATAAATCAGTGATTGCCGATGAACTTGATAATGCCTCAAAAGTATTCTTAGAAGACATTAATGCGGTGGTTGAATTAAACAATCCTAAAAAAGAAGCTCAATTAAAAAAACAATTGCTTCAACTTATCAGCGATAAACGGCAAGTTGTCGCGAATGATCGCTTGAAAATAAGTTTAGCGGTAAAGCAATTAGAATTGCTTGCATCAAATGAGCTAACGCTTTGTATTCTTAATATTCAAGGTAAAGTACTTAGTATGATCCAGCATACTGACGCGTATTTAACCCATTTAGCCAGTGTTGCTGAGAGTCCTTTTGACTCTAGACTGCAAACTAAACTGGCATTAAGTGACGATGAACAAGAGGTACTGCTGGCGCTTATAGATGTATTGAACAGTCAATTTAAAGAAGAAAAAAAGCGCCTTCTATAAGGCGTTTTAATTTATAGCTGAGCCTTGTTTGATAGCTGTAATACCTTTTTTATGTTGTTCTCTCAAACCAATACTTTCTTGTTTTTTATATTTGTATAAAACATAGAAACCAACAAAACCATGAGCCAAGCTTAAACCGATAAATAGCCCTTGGCTTCCTGCAAAATAGACACCACCCAAGCCTAGTAATGGCACAAGCACTAAACGATGGATCACAATTACTTTAATTGCATCAGATACATAACCAATCGCATTTAGGCAAGAGGGTGCTAAAAGTGCTATGGCTAAAAAGAAGTAAGTAAAAGGCACATAACTTAAGTAGTTCAAAATGACTCGTTTTTGTTCACAATCGGGACACAAAAAGAATAAAACATCACTTTTAAATACCAGCAGTAAAATGCCAATGAGGGATTGAATTACTACCAGTGAAATTAATACATGGTTGATTAATGTTTTACAACGTTTAATTTGTTTTGCCCAATAGTTAATGCCGATGACCGCAGGTAATGCTGCAGTAAAAGCCATAGGTAAAACTAACAGCAACATTTCTAAACGGAAAATAATAGCAAATGCACCTACATACTCTGTGCCAATACGGCTTAAAAAAATGGTGAGGATAAATAATGATAGAGCAGGAGCGAGTTGCTGTAAGGTCAGAAGTAGTGATAGCCGTTTATCCTTAAACAAGGTTTTGAGACAAATAATTTTAAAGTCGATACGCTTGTAAACAATAAAAATAAGCATTGCAAAAAGAGCAAAACAACTATCCACAACAAAATGGAGTTGTGCAAGATCTGAAATCAAGGTGAGGCTTTTACTATCGATAATTAATAACAAAAGCAAGGTTTTGCTTGCCATCCAAGCGAGTAAATAGATAGCAGATAAATGACACCTCCCTAAAGCACGCATTACACTGCTACTTTGCCAAACTAACACCAGCGGTAAAAATGAGGCAATTTTGTATTCGTAAAAGATAGCTATTTCACTTTGATAATGGGCTAATTCGCCTTTATTGAACTGTGATAACCATGCATTTAAATTGACTAGTGCGCTGTAATAATCTTGGCCAAAATACAAGGTAACTAATAAAACGCTGGTCACAAAAAGTGTAAATATAAAGAGCGTTGGAATAAATGATTTTTGATGCTGTTGCTCTTTAACCAAAATAATATTTGACCGAACTGCAATGGCTATTGCTATCGCATTCATAGAAATAACAAGCGGCAAAAAATAACCAAATAGTGACAAGCTATTATCACTGTGTGATGCAATCAGACTTGATTCGAGAACATCAAATAGCAACAGCATAAAAATTGCTGGCATTAATAAAGAGCTTGAATTAACAATTGCTCGCAAGGGGGAGCTGACCAAATATGGATGAAGACTCGTTGGTTGCATTATGCTGATATTTAAATCTTATAAATAAATGCAGCATACAAGAATAAATACGTGAATATGTGTACAGAATGTAAGTGTTTATGTCGCTGATATGAATTAAACAATACATATTACACATACTGGTTATAAAGGGTTTCTGCAATATATACTTATTCTATCTTTTGAAGAAATTACACTACAAAATCAATTTGTTGAATAAGACTCGCTTTACCATCATTCTTAAGATAATAACCAGATTGTCGAATAGCCCCTTTTAATTCGCCATTGTCATTGCGAATATTTAAGGGTGAATTAACACTTTGTGTTGCGATAGCCCCAATATTTGCATCGTCCAAGGAAACTAACTTATCCTCAGATCTATTTTTTACCCATATTTTTAACGAATCAAAAATTACGTCATTTTCATCAATAAAGCCGTTACCATCTTCATCGTATTGCGAAAGTTCAGCAAAGCCATTACCACTCAATGCTCCAAACAATTCTTGTCCGTCATCAATTTTGCCATTGTTATTACGATCAAATGCGAGATAACCATAGCCTTTTCCAAGATGGGTTAAAGTGTCTTTGTTGCCATCAGCATCAATATCAAATTGATGCGTACTTTCGCCAAGTTCAACCGGTTTACTTGTAAAGCTGATAATGAGCGGATCTTTCATATTGATGCTTTCCATTGAGTGTTGATATTCGGTAAAGCTTTGCTCAAAATTAAGCTTAAATTCAAAGCTAATGTCGCGACCATCAGCCGTTGTGATTTTACCAGCCATTTTAAGCGAGTTGGCTTGGTGTTCATGGTGAAGCTCTTCAACAATCACCTGAATAGGCCCTTGTTGTGCATCGTCATTTTGGGTTGTTTGTACTGTTTTAGCAGCTGAATTTGCCGCAGTAAATTCATCCTTATCAAACCATTCTATGTCTTTGCCTGATAGTTTTTGCACTAGCAGCTTAAGGATCATTACCTTTGCATTATCTTTCATCTCAAGTGTGGAATTTTGTTCTTCAACACTGATCGCTTGCGATTGCACTTGCCCTTGAATTGGCGGCTCTATTGGTGTTTCAATGCGCGTTTTTACAAATTCACTCACATGATGATTTTCAAGTGTTACCGCTGAGCTTTCAATTTTCATAACTAAACCAACTTAAACGGGTACATAACAAATTATCGGCAGGGTTGGTTTAAGATTAACCATTTTTAAATTTAAATTCGCAATTATGCATACATTTGTAATGAAAGCATCTGTTACTGAAATGCATTTTGTTATCAGTGAATTGGATAAAAGTTAGATTTATAAAAACCAATCTCTTATGAATATTTTTTATAAAAATAATGCTTGTTTTTAAATAAGCAGCCCTTAAATAAAATGACGTAATTTAGCTGTCATCTATGAAGCTGGATTACTTTAATTGTTTTTATTTTATGTTGCTTCTATTGGAGGATATATCATGAACACAGTTGATTTAACACCGCTATACCGCAGTAGTATTGGTTTTGATCGTTTAGCGTCGTTACTTGATAGCGCACTAACGTCTCAAACAACTACCAGCGGCTACCCACCATACAATATCGAGCTTCTCGAAGATAACCAATATGCAATTACGCTTGCTGTTGCCGGTTTCGATAAGGAAGAACTCGATATTCAAGTTGAGAAAGGCGTTCTGACAATACGCGGCAATCGTGCCATAAAGGACGATGCCAAGTATCTGCATCACGGTATTGCCAACCGCTCTTTTGAACGCAAATTTAATCTTGCTGACTACGTTGAAGTTACCAATGCTGATCTTGCAAATGGATTATTAACAATTGAACTTGTTAAAGAAATTCCTGAAGCAATGAAGCCAAAATCAATCACCATTAACCAGCCGGTTAATGCAATTGAACATAAAAAAAGTACTAAGCAAAAGGTAATTGAAGACGACAAGGCAGCTTAAACCATTAATGGGCGCATACCTTTAGTGCGCCCATTTTACTTAAAAGGTGAGATGTTGATGGGATAACCTTCAATCTTTTACCAAATCGTAACGTACTTTGTTTGGGAATAACCCCAGCTATATGGAGAAATTAACAATGTATTTTTCGACTTTACTTTACCCAATATATCAAAACGTACTTGCATGCTTAACATCACATGATTGTTGTTTTAACTATTAGCATATAACGGAGAGTTACCATGTTAAATGTGAGTAATATAACTCGAAGATACGGCAATTTTATAGCAGTAGATAATGTGAGTTTTTCAGTCAAAAAGGGTGAAATAATTGGTTTGTTAGGCCATAACGGTGCTGGTAAAACAACTATAATGAAAACTATTAGCGGTTTTTTAGAGGCGGATTCAGGTGATGTTTGTTTGGATGGAATTTCAGTTAAGAACAATGCCAAGGCATTACAACGCGTTCTAGGCTATTTACCTGAGAACTTACCAGTATACCCTGAAATGACAGTTGCAGAATATTTAGATTATGCAGCTGATATGAAAGGGTTAAAAGGTAATACTAAAACAGCAGAAATTAAACGTGCAATTAAAGCTACTGACTTATCGACAAAATATCTAGCACCAATAGACACCCTTTCTCGTGGTTACAAACAAAGAGTGGGCGTAGCACAAGCAATTTTAGGTCAGCCGAAACTGTTGATTTTAGATGAACCAACAAATGGACTCGACCCTCAACAAACTCACCAAATGCGAAAATTAATCAAAGAGATAGCCCAAAAGGCAACGGTTATTTTGTCGACACATATAATGCAGGAGGTGAATGCATTGTGTGATCGTGTTTTGATTCTAAAAGGCGGTAAATTAGTTCTTGATGACAAGCTTTCTAAGTTAAAAACCAGTCAGCATATTGAATTCAGAACTAATTGTACTGAACTTGCGATAATCAGTTCAATTTCTGGGGTTAAGCATGTTGAGCAGATTGCTGATAACACACTCAAAATTGAAGTGAGCAAAATAAATTTCATCGATAAAATTAGTGCTGAAATCTGCAGTAGTATCATTTGCGCTGGCTTTGAAATCTATAGTATTTATGCACAAAAACAAGATTTAGAGAGTGTGTTTAATCATATCAACAATAATGATCAAAACAGCCAGCAAAAGGAGGTTTCAAATGCAGCCTAATCAAAGTGCACCCTTCAATGTAATGCGTATTGCAAATAAAGAAATAGCATTGTTTTTTGCATCTCCTATCGCATACTTATTTATTGGCGCATTTGCTGCCATAACTTTATTTGTCTTTTTTTGGTTTGAAGCATTCTTCGCACGTAACATCGCCGATGTAAGACCGATGTTTGAGTGGATGCCGTTATTATTAATATTGTTATGTTCGACATTGACAATGCGCCTTTGGAGTGAAGAAAAGCGTACCGGCACCATTGAGCATGTTCACACTATTGGGGTTCCTTTATGGCAGTTTGTTATAGGTAAATTCCTTGGCTGTTTAATGCTATTAGCAATCGCACTTGTTGTGACTCTGCCGTTGCCTATCTCAGTATCGTTTCTAGGTGATTTAGATTGGGGGCCGGTGTTTTCAGGATACCTAGCAGTGTTATTGCTAGGCGGTGCATATATTGCAATTGGCCTTGCTGTTTCAGCTAAAAGTGATAACCAAATAGTCAGTTTGATAAGCGCTAGTATTGTCTCTGGCATTTTCTACTTTATTGGCAGCGGACTTGTTACAGACTTTTTTGGCCATAACATGGCAGAGTTTCTCCGTCAGCTGTCAACAGGTGCACGTTTTGACGATATAACCCGTGGTGTCATTGATTTTAGAGATTTGTATTATTACCTCTCTTTAATCGGCATTTTTTTATCACTTAACACTTTCTTTTTGGAAAAAGAACGTTGGGTATCAAATAGCAGTTCGAATAAACATAAATCATGGCGAGTATTGAGCGGATTGCTTTGTATAAACTTATTAGCTGCAAACATCTGGCTTAATCATCTACCTCAACTACGCCTTGATACAACACAAGGCCAGCAATATTCAATTTCTTCAGCAAGTGAGGGTTATTTTGCACAATTGCAGGAACCTTTGTTGATCCGTGGGTATTTTAGTGAAAAAACGCATCCACTGTTGGCTCCACTAGTACCTCAATTAAAGGATTTACTTGAAGAGTATCAAGTGGCATCTAAAGGGCGTATTCGGGTTGAATTTGTTGATCCACAAAAAGATGCTGAAATGGAACAAGAAGCCAATACGCGATTCAATATTAAACCTATGCCATTTCAAATTGCCGACCGATATCAAGCGTCAATTGTAAGCTCTTATTTTAATTTACTATTACAATATGGAGATGAATATAAAGTCCTAGGATTTCAAGATTTAATTGAAGTGAATGCGCGAGCAGAGTCAGATGTTGAAGTGGTTCTTAGAAACCCTGAGCATGACATTACACGTGCGATCAAAACGGTACTTCAGTCTTATCAAACGGCTGGTAACTTATTTGAAACTGTTAAACAACCTCTATTATTTAAAGCCTACGTATCGAATGATGAGCGTTTACCTGAGCAGCTCGCAACCTTTAAAGCAGCAATCAAGTCACAAGTTGAAAAGGTTAAAGCGAGTGCATTTGGTAAATTATCAGTGGAATTTATTGAACCTGAAGCAAACGAATTTGCTGTAGCGAAACAAATTGAAAATGAACTTGGCTTTCAACCCATGGCTACAAGTTTATTTTCAGATCAGCAATTTTACTTTTACCTTACGTTAGAACAAGGTGAAAATATTGTTCAAATACCATTAGATGATTTTTCAGAATCACAATTTGCTAAAAACTTTAGTGCAGCAATTAAACGTTTTGCTAAGGGTTTTACTAAAAATGTGGCACTTGTAACACCGCAGAATTCAGATTATGGCAGCTATGCATTTAGCCAAGCTCAATATCGTCAATTGAAACAAATGCTGGGTGCCGAACAGAATATTATTGATGAAGACTTAAAGTCCGGTGAAGTAAGTGGTGAAGCGGATATTTTACTTTTGGCCTCGCCTCGAGAACTCAATGAAAAACAGTTATTTGCAATAGACCAATTTTTAATGAAAGGGGGCACTGTAATCGCTTTTACATCACCTTACAGTGCATCGTTTTCAGCAAATCGACTTTCAATGAATAAAGTAAACTCAGGGCTAGAAAACTGGCTCGAACATCATGGGTTATCTATTGAATCAAACTTAGTTATGGATAACAGTAATGCAGCGTTTCCAATTCCTGTTACGCGAAGTGTGGGCGGTTTTCAAATTCAGGAAATGCGTATGCTTGACTACCCGTATTTCTTAGATATACGTGAGGGACTAAATCCAGATAATTTGATTACATCCCAGCTTGGACAACTCACTTTACCGTGGGCATCGCCAATCGTTATATCCGATACCAATAAAAACATCACTTACACGCCACTCATATCGAGCTCAAATCAAGCTTGGACGTCAGAATCACTTGATATTATGCCGAAAGTTAACGCTCAAGGAGAATCTTCATATAAACCGTCAGAGTTAACAACACAATATGAACTCGCTGTTATGGCACAAGGTAAGTTCACATCATACTTTGAAAATAAGGATTCCCCTTTGCTATCGGATATTAAAGAGAAGGAAGAAAGTGATGATAATAATGCATCTACAGAGAGCTTTGATGTATCGAGTGTAATTAAGCACGCTGCAAACTCGGCAAAGCTTATCCTTATAAGTTCAAATGACCTTGTTGACGATAATGTCTTGTCACTGACAAATGCAACTTCACAAAGCAATTACCCAACTAGTTTACAATTAATCGTAAATGCTGTGGATTGGTCACTCGAAGACAGTGCCTTATTAAGTATTCGTTCACGGGGAAATTTCAACCGTACATTATTACCAATATCACATAATCAGCAGCTGTTATGGGAGTATGGTAATTATATTCTGGCAAGTCTAATGCTGGTTATTTTAATGGTGTATCAGCGTTTTCGTAAACGCCGAAAACAAATGCAATACTTGACTTGGCTAACACAATAGGAGGTGTGAGATGCGAAACTATATTTTAGTATTACTTGTATTATTTACATTCCAAATTGTCATAGCATTTACCTTGTACTTTCAGGACGCTACAGGACAAGCTGATTCGTTATCACACAAGTTATTAACGTTAAATGAAAACGATATTGTTCGCGTAGCAATTAAACAAGATGATGCGGAGTTAACAATAGTAAATAAAGAGGGGAAATGGGTGTTTAAAGAACACCAAAATATACCCATTGAAGCGCATAAAATTAACGTAATCGAAAGCGAATTATTACCTCTGAAAGTATCGTGGCCTATCACGCAAACACAAGGAAGTCATACACGATTTAAAGTGAGTGATGAGAGTTATAACAAGCAAATAACGTTTACATCAGCTGATGGTAATATGGAAACGATTTTTCTTGGCGATTCACCTGAATTTAAACAAGTGTATGCACGCATTAAAGGGCAAGACAATGTTTATTCAATACCTTTCAGTAGTTTTAAGTTAACAGCAAACCTAACGGATTGGTTTAGTAAATCGCTGCTTGCAGTATCAGAGATAAGTGAAGTTAAATCGTCAACACTTAGTCTTAAAAAGAATGAAAAAGGCTGGGAGCTTGAATCTGATAAGCAAAAGATGAATAACGAATTGATAGATGAGAATTTGATCAATACTTATGTTGAAAAGTTAAACGCATTAAAAGTATCTGATATTGCAGAGCTGTCTTTAACCTCAAGTGAAACAATTAGTGTAAAAACAGTGAGTGGGTATAGTTATACATATGAGTTTGCTAAACAAGGTGACAACTATTATATAAGTCGGAACGATTTTACACATTGGTTTGAGTTATCTAAACCGCAATATGAGGACATAGCACTTTTACAGTTTGATAAATTTCTCTTAAAAGAATCAGAAGAGCAAGAAGAGATAATATCAGAGTAAAAAATAAATAGAATTGAGAGAAAGTGTTCTCTCAATTCTTATTTTTCATGTAGCATGCTAATGGTTTTTGAGCTGTTAATTAAACTGTGTTTAACTATATGTTACTCGTATTCTTCTTTTCAATCATTCTGATTTTATTGTACTTTTTAAATTTCATAGAGAGCCAATTTGTCGCACTTTATTGTGTTATGAGCGTATTTACATTTGTTGTGTATGGAATTGATAAATACAAAGCTAAGCGTGATAAAGTTCGTGTACCTAAAAGCACTTTACATATTTACAGTGTAATAGGGGGGTGGCCTGGGGCTATGATTGGGCAACATGTGTTCCGCCATAAAACCGTTAAAAAACCTTTTAAAAGATTTTTTTATGGTTGTATTTTTGTAAACTTATTTTGTTTTGTGGCCTATATATTATACATAAACGCTTAGTTATAGGTTGGTGTTGGATTTAACATAAAACCCTCTTTACCAAGGTTCATCACTTATCACTCTCTGTATAATGACAATCTTTTAGTACCTATAGTTCTGAAAACGTTGCTCTATATTTTTAACTGACTGATATAGTTTAAAAAAATATATTATAACATTTCTTCAGTTTGATATACTTACTAACATAAAACTGTCATGGAACAATAAGAATGTTGCAAATTTCTAATACTGTAATCATTTCCGATTGGGAGATAGAATTAACAGCTATTCGAGCTCAAGGTAGTGGCGGTCAAAATGTTAACAAAGTGTCATCTGCAATTCATTTACGTTTTGATATTAGACGTAGTTCCCTGCCTCAAATTTACAAAGAAAAAATGCTTGCTTTAAGTGATAGCAGAATTAGTAATGACGGTGTGATCATAATTAAGTCTCAATCATTTCGAACCCAAGAAAAAAACAAGCAAGATGCGCTTGAACGCTTAAAATCTTTAATAAAATCAACAATGGTTGTTCATAAAAAAAGAAAGGAAACAAAACCAACAAAAAATTCACAAAGAAAACGTTTAGATAGCAAAAAGAAACATAGCCAAACGAAAGCAATGCGGGGACGAATTGTATAAAAAAGACTTTTTGGTTGAAAATTGAACTATCGACGTGGAAATATCGAATTTTACTTGATAATTTTCCAATTTAGTCTATTAATTGTAAACGGCATGTTAAAGCATGTTTACAATAACTAACGACAAAAATGCTAGGGAAATTATGAAAATTAAAGCGCTACGCAAGGCAGTTATACTCGCCTGCTCATCAACTCTTGCCTCTGCAGTGTCTTATTCAGTTGTAGCGGAGGAAACCCTCCCCGCCGAAGCGAAAAAAGATGTAGAGAAAATCGCTGTAGTAGGAACACGCTCAGCGCCACGTTCTATCGGAGATTCACCAGTCCCGATTGATATTATCGGTGGTGATGACTTAGAAAAACACGGCTCATCGGATATGTTAGAACTGCTAGTTAGCCAAGTTCCTTCATTCAATGTTCGCCAGCAACCAATTAGTGATGCTGCGACTCTTATTCGCCCAGTAAACCTTCGTGGCTTGTCTTCTGACAGTACGCTTGTACTTGTGAATGGCAAACGTAGACACCGTGCCTCTGTTATTGCTTTCCAAGGGGGCGGTGTGAATGATGGTGCCCAAGGTCCTGATGTTTCAGTAATTCCAAGTATCGCGCTAAAACAGGTAGAAGTTTTACGTGATGGTGCCGCAGCACAATATGGCTCTGATGCAATTGCAGGTGTAATGAACTTTGTATTGAAAGATGCTTCAGAAGGCGGCAGCATAGCAGTAAAGTACGGTGAATATTTTGAAGGTGATGGTGACACTACAACAATCGAAGGAAACCTTGGTTTACCTTTTACTGATGATGGCTTTGCTAATTTATCTTTTGCATTAAAAAACGCTGATGCTACAAGTCGCTCAATGCAACGTCCAGACGCAGCAGGCCTTGCAGCTGCAGGCAATAGTTACATTAAAGATCCAGCACAAATTTGGGGTAACCCAGAAATAAGTGACGATTTAACTATTTTTGGTAATGTAGGTCTTGATTTAGGTAATGACAAACAATTTTATATGTTTGGTAACTACTCTGAGCGTGATGCAATTGGTGGTTTCTATTATCGAAATCCTCATAACCGCGGGAATGTTTATTCGATTGATGGTGGCGAAACACTGTTAGTTGGTGATGTCGGCCAAGCTAATGGTGGCCCTAGAACATGTGCTGTTGTGCCAGCGAATGTGCCAAACGTGCTTGAAACACAAGCATACAAAGATATGGTTGCTGATCCTAACTGCTTCTCAATGAATATGATTTTCCCTGGTGGTTATACACCACAATTCGCAGGAACAATTGTGGATACATCTCTTACTATGGGTGTTGAAGGTGAGATTAATGGTGGTTGGTTAGATGAAGTTTATTTTGACTTGAGTGGATCGGTTGGCCGTAATGCGTCAGATTTCTATCTTTACAATACACTAAACCCATCACTTGGTTTAGAAACTCCAGTTAATTTTGATACCGGTAAGTATATCCAATTAGAAAAAACCTTTAACTTTGATTTAGTTAAATCAGTTGAAATAGGTCTAGATGAACCGCTAAATCTGGCTGGTGGCCTAGAGTTTAGAGAGGAATCTTTTGAGATTGTTTCAGGCGAAGAGGCTTCTTGGAAAGCGGGTCCTTATGCGGATCAAGGCTTTAACATTGGTTCACATGGTTTCAAAGGTTTTGGACCAGAATCACAAGGTACAAATACGCGCCGTAACTGGGCTGCTTACGTAGACGCTGAAGCATATTTAACAGAAAGTCTCCTAGTGGGTGCTGCGCTTCGCTATGAAGATTACAATACATTCGGTGATACTGCTAACTACAAGCTAACACTTCAGTATGCAATTTCAGATGATTGGCAAATTCGTGGTTCTACAAGTACTGGCTTTAGAGCGCCAACTGTTGGTCAAGCTAATGTAGTAAATACTGCAACGTCTTTGGTTAATGGTGAGCTAATTCAAAGTTTCTTGGCACCACCAACAGATCCGCTTTCATCATTCTATGGTGGTAAAGAGTTAACACCTGAAGAATCAACAAGCTTTGCGCTTGGTACAGTTTATGAGTATGAAGATTTCTTCTTAACTGTAGATTACTACAATATTGAAGTAACAGACCGTATCGCACAATCAAGTCAGATTACTGTACGTGAAGAAGATTACGCAGAGTTACGAAACTTAGGTGTACAAAACCCTGAGCTAATTTCTGCTGTGACTTATTTTGCAAATGACTTCGATACGACAACAAAAGGTGTTGATGTTGTAGCAAACTATTCAGCGGACCTTTTCGATGGTGCAACCAAGTTTGCTCTTGCGTATAACTGGAATGAAACAAATGTTGATTCATTTAACCCTGCTACTACAAGCGATGGTAAAGTTAAACGTTTAGAGGAGGGTATGCCACAGCACCGTGCAACATTTACAATCACTCAAAACTGGGATGATGTTAGTATGTTTGTTCGTGCAAACTACTTTGGTGAGTACTTTGCGGTACACGCCGATGATGATTGCTTAGATGGCTGTTGGAATGAGATTGCTGACTCTGCATTTACTTTTGATGCTGAAGTAAGCTATTTCTTCACTGAAAGCTTTAAAGGGGCGATTGGTGCAAATAACATTTTTGACCAAGAAGCGCAGAAATTACCATCATCATCTTATGGTGTGCTAGGTGCACAATACTATGAAAGTGGTCCATATGATTACAATGGTGGTTTCTACTACGTTAAGTTAAGCTACTTATTCTAGTCTATTAGAACTACAAAAGCCCAGAAACCTGGGCTTTTTTACACCTAGATTTAACCCAGCGAGTTAATAAAATTGAATCATAATAAGTAAGTTTAGAGGTTTAAGTACTTACTAATATAATGACACACCGCACAAAAAATATGTGCACTTTGTGATAACACAATGGCTAACGCATTAAATAATTGCTAAAACCAAGTTAGATATTAAATATTTTTTTAAATTGAAGTGTTCATTACTCGATAACTAATTCATTTAACAGGGTTATCAAAGAGGGTCTTGTGAACAATTATAAAGAATATCACTCCATTTAATTGCTTCAAAATAAAACGCAGGTAAGTCTGCTTGATCTAATTTTAATTTGTTACATTGCGTTTCAATTTTCTGCCACTCACCTGATTCATAACTTAAAACAAGCTCTAGAATATTACGATTAATATTATCTTGCCCAGTCAAGGCATCAGTGATGTCTTTACCTAAAGGAAGCTGTTTTAAAATAACTTCCATAGAGCGATCAAATATTGCATCTAAAAGCGAAAATAACCCCACAAGGAATGATTTACTTTTAAGGCTTGGCGCAACTTTTTGCGCTATTACATCACAGAACTTAGCGCGAATGGTTGACATGCGAATAAGCTCATGCGGTTTGTCTTTTGCGAAATGTGCTGTTACCACTAGATTTAAAAAGCGTTTGGCATTCTGCTCACCTAAATAAATTAACCCTTGCTTGATAGAGTTAATTTCTTCGCGTATAGGAAATAAGCCTGAATTAATAAAACGCATTAATTTGTAGCAAAGGGCAGCATCTTGTTCAACGAGGTGTGCGATTCGATCGTAATTAAGTTCTTCTTTTACCAACTCAGTATAAAGCAATACAACAGTTTGCGCGTGGCTGACCATATCTGGCTGTTCTATCAACTGCGGTTTACATAAAAAATAACCTTGGAAATAATCAAAACCAAGTTCTTTAGCTAGCTCAAAATCTTCATGTGTCTCGATTTTAATCGCCATTAACTTAATATTTTTAAGTTGTTTTAACTTGTGAATATCAGCTATCACTGTATTTAATGGTGTTCTGCTGATATCAAATTTAACAAGGCGACATAAATTACAATACGGTTGCCAATCAAAATGCGGTGTGAAAGGATCTAACGCAAGGGTATAGTTTTTATGAAATAAGCTACGACAAGCCTCATATACCTCAGGGTTAGGAATAAAGTCAGTCATCACTTCAACTATAAAGTCGTTACTCGGTAAAAGCTCAGGTTGTTTTTGTAATAGACCTTGATGGTGAAACTTGATAAGTGCCTTTTTACCGGATGTTAGTCGCCTTAATCCAATAATAAACTGACTATCAGCAATGAGTTTAGATGTAGCTATAACAGGATCAATTTCAGGAAAAGAGTTGGCGCGACTATTACGAAACAAAAGCTCGTACGCTACCACTCTTTTTTTACGGTTTAAAACCGCTTGTCGTGCAGTGTATATTTTCAAATGTTTGTTAAATAATACTTATTTAAATATTAATTTAGTCTTTTTTGTAACGTTTGCAATAATAAAAAAGGGTCAAGAGACCCTTTAAAGGATAATATTAGGCTTGATCTTGCAAAGGGACGACGTTATTTTTTGCGCGCACTTGCTCTAATTCAAGTTTTGCATCGTCTACTTCACGTTCTAAATCGCGAACGCGTGCCATAGCTTTTTCTGCACTTCGAGTAAGACGTTCTACCGTTGTTGCAGAGTTTTGCTTTATAAACTCAAGTTGTTCTTGAAGTTTTTCATTCTCATTTTCGAAGCGCCATGCATTGTTTTGCTCGCTGGATAGCTTTTCTTCTAGTAACCTGATTTTAGATAGGTTTTGATCCGAATTTTGTGTTAAACGTTGAATTGTTGCGGTTGAATTATTTTTAACAAAATCCATTTGTTTAAGGAGGTTTTCTTTTTCTGATTCAAAATTCGTTGCTATTTTTTGAGCTTCAAGTAGTTGTGCCTGCATTTCTTCAATTTGGGTTTTGGCACCTTTGACAACTGTTTGTTGATCTTGATTATGCTGCGAGAGTTCTACGTTTTGTTTTTTTAATAGTTCGATATTTTGTTCAGCTTGCTTAAGTTGTGCTTGCATTGCTTCTTTCGCTTTACGCAAGTCTTCAACCTCAGATGTGTGTTTTTCAGCTTTTGCAGCATGTGTATTGGCAGTTTGCTCAAGCTGGGATAACTGAGAAAGGGTAGAATTTTTTTCTTGAAGAAGACTTTGGATCTGTGCGTCTTTTTCTTGAAGAGCTGCTTCTAATGTCTGAACTTGGTTTGCAACTGTTTCTGTTAACTCACTTACTTTTGCTTCACCAGATTGTTTCAACTCTGCAATGGTTCGTGCGCTAGATTCTTTTAACTCTGCAATTGTAGCAGCATTATTTGCTTTGAGTTGTTCAATGGTGTTCTCATTGGCAACTCGCATATCTTCAATAGTTTGATTCTTAGACTCGGTAAGTTCTTGAAGTTGTTTTTCTTGATGCTCTTTTAGAGCTGAAATTTCAATGTCTGCGTTATCTTCAACTTCAGCAATGGTTTGTTTGAACTGTGCTGTTTCTTCTTCGAGACGAGCTTCTAATACCTTGACCTTTTCAGTCAGTTCGCTGGTAATCTGTTCTGTTTTTTGCAAACTTAAAATTGCAAATTTCTCAGCTTCAATTGCACGCTCAAGTTGCACTTCAAAGTCACGGTTAATAGTGTTAGAAAAACGCTTGATCTCACGATGAAAAGCCGCAAGGTATTCTTCGCTTAATGTACCTGTGTCAGCAGCAGCCTGACGCGTATCTTGAGACTCACTACGCCAACGTTGGTAATGCGCAAGAAGCGTTGCTGTGCTGCCTTCACATTCTTGTAAAATAACTTCAACGGAAACAGGTTTTCCGTTTTGTATTAACTGATCGCACAGTTCTTTCACTTTTGCGTAATTTGTTGTCATTCCTCTATCCTTGTAGAGCATACATAGTTTTGGGGACTTAATTTAATGCCATTAGTGATAAAGTAGTAAATTTAATCCAAGTCTACCGACTTTCACTCTATCTAAAATATAAAAATGGCATGTTGTAACAATAGCAATTTTGACCAGAAAAGATCAACACCAGACTTGTGTTTTATTGGTGAATTTAGAACTAGTTAGTGGGTTCATATGCATTTTACTTATCTAAATGAATATTTTATAACTATAGTCCACTAATTTGGTACTACTTATCTGTGTTTTCAAAGCTTATTACCTATTCTTTGACAATATTACAAAGTAATTGTTCTGAATGTTTGATATGAAACCATTTGTTTTATGCGATCAATTGACTCCCCATAATTTTGGATGAACAGTAGCCTATATTCACAAAAGCGCAACAAAATACGATGGAATTAAAGCTTGCTTTATAAGTCGTGACTAATAACAATAATTAAACCGATTTAATTTAGGCTAATTATGTCAGAAGCAAATTTATCTGTTGGTGTTATTGCGAAACGCGCAGGTGTAAATATTAGTACATTACATTATTACGAAGAAAAAGGCCTTATAAGAAGTTGGCGTAATGCAGGAAACCAACGCCGTTATAAAGCTGATGTGTTAAGACGAATCGCTTTGATTAAGGCTGGCCAAAAAATTGGTGTTAGCCTTGGCGAAACAAAAGCGATACTTGCTCAACTACCAAATGAGCGTACCCCAACAACAAAAGATTGGGAAAATATAGCGACAGCTTGGCGAGATAGGTTAACGCAACAAATTAATTATATCGAAAAGCTGAAATGCTCACTTAGTGCTTGTATTGGCTGTGGTTGTTTATCGCTTGAGCGATGCCACTTATATAATCAAGATGACTGCCTAAACCAAGAAGGTGCTGGGGCAGTCATTTTAGAGCGAAGTGATGTTTAAACTGGTTGTGTCAGTTTTTCTGGTTTTAAGATATTGCTAAGTTCTAATTCGTTTAAAATGCCTTGTTGAATAACAAGTTCTTTAACTGATGCGCGTGAAAGTAGTGCGTCTTTTGCAATTTTTGTTGCAGCTTCATAACCAATAAAAGGATTAAGTGCAGTTACCAGTGCAAGGCTATTATCAAGTAAATCTTTGCATCTTTGTTGGTTTGCCGTGATGCCTGACACGCAATGCTGTTCGAACATATCACATGCATTAGTCAATAATGAAATTGCATCCATTAAGTTTAACGCAATCAAAGGCTCCATTGCATTTAATTGTAATTGACCTGCTTCAGCGGCCATACTGATTGCACAATCTAAACCCACCACTTGATATGCAACTTGGCTTACCGCTTCAGGGATCACAGGGTTTACTTTACCTGGCATAATTGAACTGCCTGGCTGCTTTGCTGGTAGGTTTATTTCACTAATACCTGCACGCGGCCCCATGCTAAGTAGTCTTAGGTCATTAGCAATTTTAGAGAGTTTCAGTGCTAAACGTTTCAGTGCGGAAGAATAGATAACAAAATCCCCCATATCAGAACTAGCTTCAATTAAATCTTCTGCTTTTTCAAATGGAATATCTGTTAAATTTGCGAGTTCTTTAATCGCTAATTCTGCATAGTCTTTATGCGTGTTAATGCCTGTACCAACTGCAGTACCGCCAAGGTTAACGCTATTTAGTAAACTGCCCAACTGCTTAATTAACTTCACATCTTCTTTTAAAGTAGATGCAAAACCATGAAATTCTTGTCCTAACGTCATAGGTACCGCATCTTGTAATTGGGTACGTGCTAATTTTAAAATTGACGAAAATTCATTGCCTTTTGCAGTAAAGCTATTAATTAAGCTTTCAAGCGCTAACAGTAGTTTTGGTTGCTCTAATAATACGCTCAGTCTAATTGCTGTTGGGTAAACATCATTAGTGGACTGCGACATATTTACATCAGTATTTGGGTGAATATGTTGATAGTCGCCAAGTTTATATCCAAGCTTTTTTAATGCTAGATTAGCGATCACTTCATTAGCGTTCATATTTGAAGAGGTACCTGCACCACCTTGGATCATACCTACAGGAAAATACTCATGGTATTGATCGTTGATGAGATCACTACATGATGCACAAATTGCATTGGTTTTCTCGTTATTTAATAAACCTAACTGGTTATTTGCACGTGCACAGGCTGCTTTTACATAAGCAAGGCTTTTAATAATTGATGGATAGTGGCTTAAAAACTTAGTGCTTAGTGGAAAATTAACAATAGCCCTTTGAGTTTGAATGCCATAAAACACATCATTTTCGATGGTCATAGTGCCGAGTAAATCTTTTTCAATACGCATTTTTATGCCTTTTACCTTGGTGAGAGTGCGGGCAAGGTTACCTAACTTAAAATGCGGTGACTAATGCTAATAAAGATTTATGATTATGCAAAAAATGCATAACATGATGTTGTGCAATTTTCAATCAATCAAACTCAAGTGCTTGAGTGATACCTTGCCAATAGACAGACTTTGTATGGTCATTTGTAGGTAAGCGATATAGGCAAATACTTAATTCAGATATATCACTGAAGGTTTCGAGAACAGTAAGTTTCCCATCACGTAATTCGTGTTCAATAGAATAATCAGGAAGCCATGCAAAGCCTAACCCTTGTAATACCATGGTTTTTAAACTGTCAGCCATTGATGAACTAGCGACTTTATCAAGTTTGGCTGTTACTTCTTTTGTTAACGCATTATCAACTGTTCTACCTAAAAATATTGATGATTGATATGCAAGATAAGGCATTCTCTCATTGTTAATCCATTGTGGAAGTGCGGTTGTGAGTGCTACGGGTAGAAGTTTTATATTCAATAATTCAAAACGTTCATATTCCTTACCGAGCAATTCATTATCATGGAATGCCAACAAATAATCACAATTATTACTTTTAAGTAGTTTTGTACAATCATCAGCATCGGCTATTTGTAACTGGGCACTGACATTGGGCAATTGACGCTTTAAAGTTTTTAGGATTTTGGGGAATACACCTAAGGCAAGCGTATGTGTTGCAGCAATTCGAAGTTCTTGTGCATAGCTGTTTGCACGCAACTTTTCCGCAGAGCTATTAAGTAAGTGAAGTACAGATTGAGCCGTTGGCTTAAATGCTTCACCTTCATTTGTAAGCGTTAATGGTGATGTGCGTCTGTCAATGAGCTGGCAACCTAGGCTTTTCTCAAGAGATTGAATGCGTCGACTGAATGCGGGTTGAGTGACAAAACGTAATTGTGCTGCTGTACTAAAGTTACGCGTTTCACTCAGTATAAGAAAATCTTGTAGCCACTTGGTTTCTATGTTCATTAGCTGTATAAAATTAGTTATATCGAAAGGCGAGCAAGGCTCAATTAATTTTAAGGGATAATACTATGCGATATTTAATGACGTTAGCTTTTTTAGTGATAACTTTTGCAAGCCAAGCACAGCAGTGCCTTCAATCTCCGCCAAAAAGTGCAAATTTTGTATTTGAACCTGCAAATAACAAACTAACTCGTTCACAAGAAGCCAGTTTAAATCGACTATTTAAAGAGTTATCTCGTTCTTGGGTTGGCAAAAGTAGCGGCTATTATTGTATTGGCGAAGAACCCCAAAGTGCACATAAAGAATATAAATCACATCAGTTAGAAATCACGTTTAGTAATGATGAATCACTCATATTAAGGGCTCATTCTCAGGCACAAGATAGCGATGAGTTCAGTAAAAAACTATCGAGTTTAACGGTTTATGCTGATCAGGGGTTTTTACGCTTTGATCAAAATAATGCTGCGGGGGATATTTGGGTTGAACAGCTTTCATCAACACATCTAAGTGTGTGGTCAATCAGTCGAGCGGGTACGGTTTATCACCTAATTAATCGCGTTATTAAACGCAGCGCGGGTGCTTTTACAATTACAATGACGACATACAGTAATAATCGTTTAACAAGCCATTACGAAGGCCAGTTGCGATATTAAAATTTAAAGTATTATCCATTTTGTAAATTTTAAATAGTTGCGCTAATTAACCGTTATCTTAGACGCTTTTTTGGGATAAATGACATTACCTTTTTCATCAAGCTGCAACCAACCAAGTTGGCTATTTGGTTGATTTTTATATTTAACAGTACATATTAATGTAATGTTGGAAACCTGAATGATAGCACCCTCTGAATATTTCTTATCTTGATACCAGCAAACGTGCTGCAACGTGTCAGCTGCCATCCAAACATTTTCCGTGGGTTTTTTTGCTATTGTCGGATTAGAAAAAAACAAAAAACAGAAATAACAGATAATGAGAAAATCGAATTTCATAGCTCGAACCTTTGAAAACTTAATTTAATTATTTTATATAACAGTGCATAACACAACGGATATTTGATTACTATCGCTTTTGCACTCTGGGCTTCATACAACCAATTTGTTTGCTAGATAGTTAATTATAAAAGGCTATAGTTGTTTAAATACACATTCAAATCTAGGCTTAGTTTAATTGTACATTTTTATGAACTAACATGTTAATTCGCTTACTTATTGCACTTTTTTTGTGCTCTGCATTTTCAACGTATGCAAAAAAAGTTGATATCACTGTAGAAACAGATATTTACTTTTATGCTAAAGAAATTATTGGCAAAAAACCTGTTTTGGAGATAACCGATTATTCAGGTGTTAATGCACAACGTGATGTGGTTGAGTTTATTTTAATCCAACAAGCTCTTATTTTGGGTGGTTCAGACATTCAGTTTAATTTTATCTACGGCAATTATGATGCTCGTAATTTGAAACTACTAAATGAAGGCCTGTTATTACTCTCGTTCGATTCTCTGTGGTTAAGTGCCACCGAAAAATACAAAGAAAACTTATATATAACTGAGCCTTTAATCAAGAAAGGCGAATACTTTGCAGGTATATTTACCTCAGAAGTAAACCTTAAAAAATACCGTAATCCACCACTTACATTAAACGATATGACCATAGTGTCGAGTAAAGATTGGCATGTAGATTGGCTAACTTTACAAAGCTTGAAACCTAAAGAGTTAGTTCATGAATCTGACTGGATAGTAATGGCAAAAATGGTGAGCCGCGGTTGGGTTGATGGCATGTTAGCACCCTTTAAAAAACAAGAACATTTTTCTTATGTAGGTCCTGATTATAAAATAGTTGCCATTCCAAATGTGAAAGTTGCTTTGGATGATAGTCGTCACTTTGTTGTATCAAAAAAACACCCGCTTGGTAAAGAGACCTTTGAAGCGTTACAAAAAGGTTTAATGATTTTGAGAGAGCGAGGGTTAATTGAAAAAGCCTACCGACAGGCAGGCTTTATTAACGACGATGTAAAAGGGTGGCGCACAATTACTTCAGATAAAGTGCAGTTTAATTAGCGTCAATCTGGTTTTCAGGCGCTGCGTCAATAAATGCAGGTAATTGATTACATCGCGCATAAATCGCACTAATTTTGGGGAAGTCACTCATATCAAGATTAAATCTCAGCGCATTAAATACTTGTGGGATTAAGCATACATCTGCAAGGCTAGGTGTATTACCACAGCAGAAATCGGTATCACCAATTTGTGATTCTAGCTTTTCAAAACCAATGCGGATCCAGTGTAAATACCAGTTAGTTTTTTGTTCGTCCGTTACATTTAATTCACCCGTTAAATATTTTAAAACACGTAAATTATCAATCGGGTGAATATCACAGGCAATGGCATAAGCAAAACTGCGCACCTGTGCTTTTTGCCATGCATCACTTGGCAATAATGGCACTTCTGGATAAAGCTCATCTAGGTACTCTAAAATAGCCAGTGATTGACCAAGCTTACCATGCTCTGTTTCAAGGGCTGGTAATAAGCCTTGCGGGTTTACTTGTAAGTAATCTTCGCTTTGCTGTTCACTTTTCAGTAAATTGACTGGCACCATTTCATGATTAATATTTTTTAGATTCAGTGCGATACGAACGCGATAAGCAGCCGATGAACGAAAATAGGTATAGAGTTTCATATTATTAATTCCTTTAAGCACGCATAAAAAAGAACGGTTTCCCGTTCTTTTAATACTAAATTAGCAATTATTGATTGAAATACTTTTTAATGCCTTTCCAACAATCTAAATAATTTTGCTGACGCTCTTTACCTTCAAGAGCATATTTAGTTGGAGAAATAACGTAACGTGATTCAAACATAAAGGCGAGTGTATTTTCATAACGTTGTGGTTCAAGTTCAGCATTAGAGGCTTTTTCAAAAACATCTGCCTCAGGACCATGCGGCGACATACAATTATGTAAACTCATACCGCCTGGCACAAAACCGTGTTCTTTTGCATCATATACACCTTCAATTAACCCCATAAACTCACTCATAATATTGCGGTGATAATAAGGTGGTCTGAAAGTATTTTCGGCAACCATCCAGCGCGGTGGGAAGATAACAAAATCAACATTTGCAACACCTGCAGCGCCAGATGGCGAGGTAAGTACAGTGAAAATAGATGGATCAGGGTGATCAAAACTCACTGTATTCATAACATTAAAGCGAGATAAGTCATATTTGTATGGCGCACTATTACCAGTCCAAGCAACTACATCAAGCGGTGAATGGTCAATATCACAACGGAATAAATTACCATTGAACTTTGCAACAAGCTCAAAATCACCTTCTTTATCTTCAAATGCCGCTACAGGATATTGGAAATCACGTTCATTGGTATAACCATTAGCGCCTACAGGCCCACGCTCAGGTAAAATATAAGGATGACCATAGTTTTCACAAATATAACCGCGTGCGCTGTCATCTAATAGTTCAACTGAGAATTTGATGCCGCGAGGTATAACTGCAATCTCACCTGGCTTAATTGCAAGTTTGCCACACTCAGTATGAAGTACAATAGCACCTTGCTGAGGTACAAAAAGTAATTCGCCATCAGCATTATAAAAATAACGACCATCCATTGAGCTATTAGCAACATACACATGAATACCGATACCTGTTTGACCATTAGCACTGCCGTTTGCCGCCATAGTGATTAACCCGTCGATAAAATCGGTCTTTTCATTTGGGATATCAATAGGGTTCCAGCGTAGCATTGTCGGTGGGGTAGGCACTTCAGTTATTGGCGCCGTTCTCAGTAATCCATTATCCAGCGCCTGATAATCACTTTGCACAACAGAAGGGCGAATACGGTAAAACCAATTGCGGCGATTATCAGCACGAGGGGCTGTAAATGCAGTTGTATTGTACTGCTCTGCGTACAAGTCGTATTTTACTTTTTGTGGTGAAAATTGGCCGATAGGTAAAGCACCCTCAAGGGCTTCACTCTCAAATTCATTACCAAAGCCAGTTAAATAATCAAATTCTGGGAAATTCATGGGTCACTCCTGTTGTGATTTTGAAATAATATAGTCTCACATGAGAGTAAATGCAAGCGCGTGTATAAAATAAACCCCAATATTAAAGTAATTTTATTTAGCGGTTCCATTAACAAAAGCATGCATGTAAATTTAAGGTGCCAAAGCAAAGTTAATATAGAAAAGATGTATTTATGATTAAGTTAGCTACTTTTTTGCCTTATAGAATTGCCACTCTCAGTAGTAAGTTGAGTTACAGTTTTGCAAAAGTCTATGCGGATAAATATCAACTAACGGTACCGCAATGGCGAGTAATTGCGCATTTAGCAGAGAAAAAGATCTTAACAGCAAAAGAAATTTGTATTGAAGCTGGGCTTGATAAATCAACAACTTCACGAGCAGTGAAACAGCTGTTGGACCAAGATATCATTATTGGTAAACAAGCAGAAACAGATAAACGTGCAACCCAATTAGCGCTTACAGTTAAAGGTAATACGCTATATCAAGAATTATCAAACGATGCTGCTAAGTGGCAAGAGAGTTTATTTGAAAACCTTACTAGTGAAGAACAAACGGTGCTTTTTTCCATCCTAGTAAAACTAGATGAAAACAGTAATTAACGATTAATATCAATGCTGTTAAGTATGTGATCGAGGATAGCACGGGATGTATAAAATGAGAACAAGGCGGAATTCTTCTTAAGTAATTGTTCTGCATTTATAAATTCAAACGCAGTTAGTAAAATATTTAGTCCGCTAGGATTTTCAGCTACTTAAGTGAATTGGTATAGGTGTCAAAAATAAAAAAAGCCCCGCATGAGCGGGGCTTTAACTATCAAGGGGTATCTAAATATTTAGATTAGAAACGGTAGTTAACACCTACTCTCATCTGCCATAATGAACCGTAGTTCTGAACATCTTGCTGAGCAGCATTTTTGCTGAAGCCTTCATAGATGTATTGGTCATTATCGCTGTCGTATGACATATCAACCATACGGTTACCTACGAATGCACCTTCTTTAAGTACACCCCAGTCATCATTCAGTAAGTTACCTACGTTCTTAATTGTGAAGTAAACATTACCTTTGTGACCGTCCATAAGACCTGGAATTTCTTGTGAAATCTTAACGTCAAATTTAACGTACCAGTCCGCGTTGAAGTCGTTACGACCAACCGTTGAACCACGAGTTAGGCCTTCTTTCTCGATCCATGCATTCATATCTGCGATTTCTTCAGCGCTCATCTCGTAAACAACGTTAGGATCGTTTTCTAACGGGATATACATTAACTGACGTGAACCATTCCAGTTATTGTCGCCGAACTCACGGTCACTACGGTTATATGTGTAGGTATATGGACGACCTTCACTTGCCTGACCGAATAAGTTAAAGCGCGTTAGGTAACCATCGAAGAACTCATGCTTATAACCTAACTTGAATGTAAAACGGTGTGGTACTTCGTAGTTAGAAGTAGCAAGACCAGGATCATTCGGATCAGTTACCGCTAAGTTACCAAAATTAGAACCCGCCACCGATGATGTCATCGGGTTTACATCTTCAGATTGTGTGTATGCGTATGAAACTGTGAAATCTAGACCATTGTCATACTCTTTCGATAGCGCGAAAGAAAGTACCGTTGATTCACCGTCATCACCATCTACATTAGTAAGTAAGTATTCGTTGAAACGACGAACAGAATTACCTTCACTGTCAGTGAGATCAGTACGTGCGTAGATTGGGCGACCATCAAATGTTGTTTCACCAGTCTTAGTAAGCGCTAAATCACGAATAATTGCACTGTCTTGCTTTTGAGTGTGAAGTAAGTCAGCTGTGATGATGTAGTTATCTTCAGTGAAGTAAGTTCCACCAAGCGCGAATTTCCATTCTGAAGGGATTTCAAAATTATGATCAATCGCATTTACAGAGCCACCGCCAGCTGAAGAATTTGCAACTTGGTCATATTGGTTTTGCGGAACTTCAAAAATTGGTGTGCCACCATTAACCATTGGTGTATTGAATAAGTCTACATTACGTTCTTGAGTTGCAATATTGACTACACCGTCGTTAGAGTATGAGTTAGATACCCAAACGTTCGGGTTACCACCAGAGTAAAGACCAAAACCACCACGTACTTCTATATTATCAGCTGCTTGCCAGTTGAAGCCAAAACGTGGTTGAAGTAGGTCAATGTCATCCATGTTCTTTGTGTTATCAAAACCATATAACTCGGTGAATAACGCGTTCTCACGTGGCTTATCGCTGCTTGTGTACATGTCATAGCGAAGACCAAAAGTAACACTTAGATCGTAATCAATGAAGTTGTACTCATCTTGTAGGTAGAACGTATGTTGTGCAAAACCAAACTCTGCTGCTGCGTCATTCGGGTTATTTGTACCTGCTGAGTTGTTGTAGTAAACACGTGCAGCTAGGCCAGCTTCAAAGTCGTCGATTGAATTGAAACGGAATTCACCCTGTGTGTGCTGCATGAATAAGTTAAATACGTTAACATTTTCATACTCGTAACCACCTGTGATTACGTGCTCGTCTAGGTAGTATGTACCTGCTAGTTTGAACGTTGTCGTATCGTAATCTAGGTCATTTGATTGACGTGAATCATCAGGGCCTAAGAAGATTGTTTGGCCACCGTTACGAATTTGAACTTCACCAAAACCGCTTGCAGCATCTAATGAACGCTGACGCATATCTACATCAGATTTACCAATACGCATTTCAGTAGAGAAGTTGTCAGTCCAATCTGAATATACAGAACCTACGATTGACTGGAACTCAACACCACGTTCATAGAAATGGCTATCAAGTGTTACTGCCCAGTCATCAGACTGGCTTAAACGGAAACCATCGTTGTAGTTGTAAACAACACTTGCACGGTGATCATCGTTGATGTTCCAGTCTAATTTTACAAGTAGTTTCTGGTCGTCTACAGGCATGCTTGCTGGTGTAGAACCTGCATCATAGCCATAAACGTCTAGGGCGATTTTTCGAACACGTTCAAGATCTGACGGTGTAACATCATCATCTTCGCTTGTGCCAAGGCGAGGATATTCGAATAATTCAGCACCTTTTAATTCTTCGTATGCTACGAATACGAAAAGCTCATCTTTAATGATTGGTGCACCAACAGAGAAACCATAACGCTTTTCTGAGTAGTTACCATTATCAATGTCTTCACCTTCGATTGAATCACCTTGCATTGAATCGTTAGTGTAATCGAAGAAAACTTTACCATGAACTTCATTAGTACCTGACTTAGTTACAGCGTTGAAGTTACATGATGTGAAACCACCGTAGTTTACGTCAAATGGCGCAAGCTCAACTGCTACTTGATCAATTGCATCGTATGAGAACGGTGCACGCACTGTTGGATAACCATTACTGTTAAGACCAAAGTTATCGTTCATGCGAACGCCATCAAGTGTTAAGCTGTTAAAGCGTGGGTTACCACCACCACACTGAATCGCACCGTCACCACGGCTGTCATCGATATAAATACGTGGATCTGCTTGAACAATGTCTTTTAAGTCACGGTTAATTGCTGGTTGGTTCTCAAGGTCACGCAGGCTGAAGTTTGCAGCAGGACCTGTACCTCCTGAGAAAGAGCTGATAGGACGACCAGTAACAACGATCTGTTCCATATCAGACTTTGATTGAAGTTGAACACTTACTGGGTATTCTTTACCTAGTGTTAGGTATACATCCTCAACCATAGTATCTTCAAATTCTTTTGAGTCAACGATGATTTGGTATGGACCACCAACACGTAAGCCTTTTGCACTGAAAAGACCTGATTCATTTACAACAGCTTTTTTAATTGAGCCAGAAGGTACGTGAATGATAGTAATCTCCGTACCCGCAGCTGGGTTGCCGTTAGGGCCAACAATTGTACCGCGCACAGAAGATGCAGTATCGTTGGCATATGCCGCCGTAGAGCCTAAACATGCTGCAATAGCAAGTGGCAATACTTTTTTGCGTAGTTGCGTTTTCATTAGTAGTTTCCCGTGTAACTAAGTTTAAAGTTAGTTTTGTATTTTATTGCTTATTATTTTGTTCAAGATAACCAATCGCATTAACTTGAACTTCTGCTGATTTATCAAAAATTTTGTTTAATAAACCAGCTAATCTAATTCCACCTTGAAGCAAACGCTCTTTTACGATTGGCATTTGTTCATAAACGTAATGGTATTTAAATTCGCCATTGCCGATATCGTATAGTTCTTCGGCAATATGAAATGATTCAAGTACCCAATCTTTTGGTTCTGACGCTAAGTAGCGAGAAATAACTTGCGGGTTTTTGGTATCAATAAATTCAACAAATTCAGTGTAGGAAAGGTTTTCACTTTCGACCAATCCCTTGTCCCAAAGAGAGTGTAAGTTGGTTTCTTTACCAAAAAATTTAACTTTTATTTTATTCCCACCCCAATCTTCGCTTCGACCTGCATGCATCGGCTGATGAATATCACCAACAAGGTGGGTTAGAAAACGAAAATAAAACTGTTTTTTATCTAAGGTAGTATTTGGGCTTTCAAGAACTGCAACCGCTTTTAAGATGCCGGAATAAATATCAGTAACTTCACCTTTGTTATGTGTAATGCGATATTTATTAGGCTTGAAATCAGCAGCAGAAGAAATATTGATATAGTGCCACTTGCCCGATTCATGTTTCCAAAAATCAGCAGGGTTCGAGCGCATTTCATCCGCCCAGGTGGTAACTTCAGCAAGTTTATCACCTTGTAATAAAGGGTAAATTGCACGACGTGTTTCTATCGTCAAATGGTTTTCGGCAATCTTGCCAATTATTCGGTGTCCGTTTTGACTCCAAGCACTTGCATTAGAAGTAGTTAAAGTTAGGGCAGCGAGTAACAAAAAACTTATGCACTTAATCATCTTTTTTTAATTGTGTTTAGTTGTTATCAACAAGGCTAATTGTCCTTAGTTTTAGAAAAATAGGAAGGACTCATTAGGATTCATAATTACTTGTTAACAAAGTATATAAAACAATAAGATATATCTTTTAAATAAAATTACTTATTGCAATAAGTAAATGTACGTGATGAAATGAGAGCTTGGTTTAGGTCTAGATTCTAACAATAAAAATGAAATATAATTTTTTGTTTTCAAAATCAGCGATGACAGCTGTTTTTTGTATACTAATCGTCCTTTTTGGCCTGCTTGGAGCAAGCCAATATAAAAGTAATTTTAAGCAGCTTGCTTTATTTATCGAAGTCAACAAGCAATGTGATGCAAAATTATCTGAAAATGAAAATTTATTTCATATTTATGTACCTACTGAACAATTAGCAAATCAACTCATCCCTTATTTTTGTAATAACCCTGTAGTAGCTAAGCAGTTCGGTCAGGTGAAATTGAATTGGGGTTATGATATGAGTGATGCCCTTGAGTTTATTGGTCGAGGTAATGCTGACCTAATCATGACGAAAGAAAATTTAATGTTGGCATTTAAAAGTGAGTACACTTTCAATTATAAAACATTGCTTGCTTACCCGGATTATACGGCATTTTTTATCTCATTAAATGAAAAACCACGACTCGAAAAAGAGTACTTTATTGATAAGCGAATTGGTTTATTAGATTACCCAAGTAGTCGTTCAGGTTATATCTTACCTAGAACACTCTTCAAACAATTGAATATTAATGTTGATAATCTGGATATTATTCAAGCAAGTTCTCACAGTACATTAAGGGATTTATTGGCAGAAGGCAAAGTCGATCTTATTGCATCTTACTGGAAACAAGATGATATGAATCGTTTCTTAGAAAACTATATTACGCCAATAAGCAACAATGTAAGTGGTAGCCGTTGGTATTTTAAGATGGAAACACAAAACACAGAATTAGCCTGCGCGATTAGCGGCATTATTCATCGCCATGCCAATGCGCAAACATCCCCATATTTCAAAGATGTAGAAAGTTATGTTGAATGTTAGTCGTAACAAAATAATTTTAATAGCGTGTTTAAGCTATCTGGTGTTTCAATTAAGTTATGCTTTGTCTAAATTTAGTGCTATGAACACTACCATAGATAATTTGTCGATACTTCTTGAAAATCGTATTGCGAAAGATTTAAGTCGCTTACCATTACCTGATCCAAATAAAAGCAGTGCAGGTAACACTCTTGCAATTGAAACTTACATTGCAAAGTTAAACCAACATATTGATGGATTATCACTTAAGCCTAAGTTACTCGCGATTCAATCTGACAAATTTAGTTTTCATACTGATCGAGAATTAATTAAAAAATCTTTTGAAACACCCAATAAAAAGATTACTTTTACATATTCTGTTAATAAAGTATCGCTGTGGGATTATTTTTCTTTAGGTGCATTGTTTGCATCATTAGGCTTCTATTTTTTAATTGAATATCGCTATAAATTAAAATCACGAAAACAAAATGTGACAATTGAACAAGATAATGAAGAGCACGCACGTTTAGTGATTGATCTCGAGAAAAAGCTTTTAATAAATAGTCGTACCCACGCAAGTGTGCCGCTTGCTAATAAACCGCTTTGTTTTTTTACAGCATTAATTGATTATTGTCTTTTACATCCGGATGTTTTGCTTAATCAAAATAAAGATTTGCCAGACGAACTTGTTGTACTTTCCAATAAATACTTTTATCGTTTAACAGAACTTGGTCATACTATTCGTAAGCGTCCAAATTTTTCCAATAGTTTAGAAAAAACGCTAAGTGAAATTCGAGCAGCCCTAGATGAAATTTTAGTGGATGACTTACAACTTAAAGAGATGTTTTTTCCACCGAAAGCGCATGGGGAAGGGTCTCGTTCTAAATTGCATCATTATGGTTTGAAAGGCATTGAATCGGAGTTTGTTGAGGTAATAGGAAAATAGCTTAAGAGACTAAAGTTAAAAGAGCATTCAGCTTTTGCAGACTGAATGCTTAATTTTTTAAATTTTTGATGCATCAATCGGAGAATTTTTTAAGAAATAGTTCTTTAATACTTCAGCATCAACGATATCTGTGGCAACAAAATGAGAGTGGTTTGTCACATTTGGGTAACCATCACCACCCGCGGCATTATAACTATTTAAAGTAAAGCGATAACGCTTAGATATATCGAAAGGCTTGCCATCAATTGATTTAATTAAAACTGAGTCGCCATTTTTTTCAAACTGAATGCCGTAAAACTGACAATACGCGCCAGAATCAGACGGAAAGGTTGCAACTATATTGATGTAGTCAATTAACTCTTGTCCTTGAAGCTCAAGGTAAGTAATACGATTTTTAAAGGGGTGTACTTGTAAAATATCTTTGTAACTTACATCACCAGATTTAATCGAGTCGCGAATTCCGCCACCACTAATAATGCCGAAGTCTGCTCGAACACTTTCGCTTTGTGCTTTTGCGATTAAACGTCCTAAGTTAGTTTGGACAAAACGAACTTTGCTACGGTCGCCTTCTAAGTGGCCAATCAGTTTACCGATTGGTTGTGAAATTTTAGCAGCACCTTTCTCTTGATAGGGTGTTAAAAAAGCAAGCATTTCAGGGTCTTCAGCTATTTTATCACCAGCTAATGACTTAACTTTTTTACCACCCACAATATCCTCACGGTACATATTCACAGGAATTAATTGATAACTGATTAAAGTAAGTTGTCCATCTTTAAGTACAAATTCTGCTTTACCAACATATTTTCCCCATTCATGTGCTTGCATGATCCAAGTGCCGTTTTGCTGATCTGGTAGGCATTTATCACCAGGTTGAAAACTTGCATTAGCGGTATTTTCGTCTTCCATACAAATCGGTTCTTGTGAATGACCACCAATAATAATATCTAAGGAGTCTTTTGGCAGATTACGTGCAAGAGTGACATCGCCAGGGGCGTTAATACCATGCTTAGCGTTTATATAATGGCCCATGTGGGTAACTGCAATGGTTATATCTGGTTGGTATTTAGCTTTAATCTTGTCTAATAAAGGCTGTGCAGCGGCAACAGGCTCTCTAAATTCAAAATTGTCGATATATTCTGGATTTGCTATCTTAGCGGTATCAACCGTGGTTAAACCTATGATAGCAATTTTAAGGTCATCACGTTCAACTATTTGATAAGGCAGGTAAGCATGTTGGCCAGTATCTTTGCGAAAAATATTAGCTGAGAGTAATGGGAAATTTGCCCATGAAATTTGTTTATCGAGTACGTCAAGTGGATTATCAAATTCATGGTTACCAATTGCCATCGCATCGTAACCGAGTAAATTCATCGCTTTAAAATCAGGTTCAGCATGTTGTAAATCTGACTCTGGCACTCCTGTGTTAATGTCGCCACCAGAGAGCAGTAATACATGATGATTTTTTTCCTTGGCTTCTGTTCGTAATCTATCAATTAGTGTTTTACGCGCAGACATACCATATTCGCCTTGCTCATTACGCCAAAATCGACCGTGATTGTCATTAGTATGAAGTATCGTGAGTTTTTCTTCAGTTGTTACTGTAGAGAACGTTGATAAACTCGTTGTAAATAGAGCTAAAACTATAATCGTTCGTATAATAATCATCATAAATTTATTTTGTAGGCGAAAAACGCTGATTATTTTACCTAGCTAAAAGTATTATGGGGCGGACAAATGTCCGCTAGTTTGTTGCTTGAAGTAAAATAAATGCAAGGTAAGTAAGGATAATGTTATCAATTGTAACTTGATGCCCGTGTTAAGTAGCTAACGTGAGTAATTCTGAGTAAGATTCTCGCGATAATAATTAACAAAATATTCACGGGCAATTATGAATAAACTAAAAATGGCAATATTAGCAGCGGGTCTTTCGGTTAGCTCAGCACAAGCAACCATTGTTGAAGTGCAAACAACGCAAGGGAATTTTCAAATTAACTTATTTGATGAACGTACGCCAAAAACAGTTGAGAACTTTCTAAAATATGTAAATAACGAAGACTTTAATGGTGTAGTTTATCACCGTTTAGTGACTGATTTTGTATTGCAAGGCGGCGGGTACACTTATGATGGTTCCTCGTTCAAAGCAATTGATAACTATGGCAATGTAGTTAATGAACCGGTTTACTCAAACGTACGCGGTACCATTGCAATGGCAAAGCTTGCAAATGACCCTAATAGTGCAACGAGCCAGTGGTTTATTAATTTAAGTGATAATAGTGCTAATTTAGACTTACAAAATGGTGGTTTTACCGTATTTGGTCAGATTATCGGTAATGGTATGGAAGTAATTGATAATATGTCTAAATTCTCATGCAATGAATACCCGCTCGTAAATACTACCGATGAGCAGTGTGCTGATTTAAAAAACGGTACATTAACGCTTGATGCTCAGCGTTTAATTGCCATTGAACATGTTGCGATTATAGATAGTAATAGCAACACGCTTGGTGATTTAGCGCCACAAGAAAATAAGTTAATTAAAGAGCCTGTTCAGCCGCTAGACAATTCAAATGATTCCGGTGGTAGCTTTGGTGCACTACTAACACTGCTGGGTGGTCTGCTGGTATTTAGACGCAAGTTTACAACACATTAATGTAATTAAGTTTTAGACACGTTTTATTGACAAAATGTTACAAATATAATGTGTTAACTGTTGCATTTAATCACTGCTTTTTTATAGTAGTGATATGAAAGAACGCTCTGTTTCGCCAAAAGATCAGAGCGTTTTTTATATATGTTAATAGGGAACCATTATGAAAAAAGCACTTAGCTTAAGTGCATTAGCACTGGCTGTACTAGTCGGTTGCAACGCAAATAATCAAACCTCATCTACTTCAAATACGACAAATCTTTATTCTGATACCTTAGTTGTTAGTCCAAATGATAATCGTGAATACAAAACGTTAAAGTTAAGCAATGAAATTGAAGTTGTTTTAGTCTCTGATCCGAGTGTAGACAAGTCTGCTGCAGCATTAAGTGTGGGTGTTGGTTTATTACATGATCCAATGACGCAACAAGGCATGGCACATTATTTAGAGCATATGCTGTTTTTAGGTACTGAGCGCTTTCCAGATACAAATGAATACTCTGAGTTTATGACTAAAAATGGTGGTGCGCATAATGCGTATACATGGTTAGACATTACCAACTACATGTTTAAAGCAAATAACGATGCATTTGAAGAAGGGTTAGATCGTTTTTCAGACTTTTTTAAAGCACCAAAGTTGTATCCTGAATACACGGAAAAAGAAAAAAATGCGGTTAATGCTGAATGGTCAATGCGCCGTGAGCTAGACTTTTTTGGTCAGTTTAAACTCGCGCGTAAAATGATGGGTGAGCATCCAGCCAACCGCTTCTTAATTGGTAACCTTGAAACATTAGGCGATAAAGAAGGTAGTAAGCTGCATGCAGAGACAGTTGCTTTTTTTGATAAATACTATTCATCTAATATCATGAAAGTGGCGCTTTTAAGCAACAAACCAATTGCCGAGCTAGAAGCGCTTGCAAATAAATACTTCTCAGATATTAAAAATAAAAATATTGAAAAGCCAAGTGTGACTGTGCAAGTTGATTTTTCAAAAGTGGGCGGTAAGAAGGTTTTCTACAAGCCAAATAAAGATGTAAAACAGCTCACGCTTGATTTTACAATTGAAAATAATAACGATGAGTTTGCGCTTAAACCAAACCGTTTCTTGTCTTATTTGATTTATTCTGAAATGCCGGGTACACCTGCAACATTACTGCGTGAAAAAGGCTGGATTTCAGGTTTAGGTGCTAATGCATCACCAGCCCATTACGGGAATTACGGAACATTCTCAATTGATGTAACACTGACAGATGACGGGATGAAACACCGTGATGAGATAGTTGCAATCATAATGCAGTACATTGATCTAATTCGTGAAAAAGGTGTTGATAAAAAATATTTTGACGAGATCAGAACATCACTTAATAACCAGTTTAAATTCCTAGAAAAAGGCGATGAATTTGGTTACGTGTCAAACCTTGCTGGTGCGATGCAAGTCTATCCAACAAATCATGTGATCAATGCGCCATACTACTATGGTCAATTTGATGAAAAAGCAATTAATGATGTGCTTGCACAGCTAATACCAGAGACTTTAAAAATTTGGTATGTAAGTCAGCAAGAAGAAACTGATAGCACGCTTCATTTTTATGATGGTAACTACCGTATAGCGGATATTTCGAAAGAAGAGATTGCAAGTTGGAAACAACCAACAAAACTGGCAATGAACTTACCTGCAGTTAACCGTCTACTACCAGAAAGCTTTGAACTGAAAGTCGTAAGCGATGAAATCAAAGCTAAGCCGCAATTAGTGCATGACACTAATCACATTAAAGTGTGGCAATTCGCAAGCAAAAACTTTGCACATCAGCCAAAAGGCATGCTGAAAGTGTATGTAAATAACCCAGATACGCTAACTGATATGGATACTTCAATTTTGTTAGCAATTTGGCAAGATCTGTACAGTAAAAAAGTGGTAGCACTAAACACTGAAGCCGGTGTTGGTGGCATGTCAATGAGTCTATCTGATTCAAATGGCGTTATTTTTACCGTTAATGGTTTTACGGATAAGCAAAGTGAGCTGATTGTAGCAGGCATGAATGAATTGCGAATTGCACCAACAGATCTTGAATTTAACCAAGCGAAAGACCGCTTCTTACGCGGTGTTGCTAATAAGAGCAAAAACTTCCCTTATAGCCAAGCATTTGATGCATTTTATAAAGCAACAAGCCAAGGCAATTATGAAGATAATGCGCTAATTGCACGTGCAAAATCACTTTCAATCAGCGATTTAAGCAAGGTAATTGATAACGTACTTACAAATAACCACGTACGCGTGTTTATGTTCGGTAACTATGACGCGAAAGACGTTAAAACCGTTGTTTCTAGTTTAGAAAAAGCACTACCTAAAGATGTTAAAACAACCCAATACACGCGAGCTAAGTCTTGGTTACCAAAACCTGGCCAAGTATTTACAGTACAGCGTGATATTGATGTTGCTGACGTTGCTCTTGTCGATATGCATATGCACCCTGTAAAAGGTAAAAAGCAAGAAGCGCAGGGATTAGTGTTACAAGGCCACTTTAGCAACAAAGTATTTGATAAATTACGTACAGAAGAGCAACTTGCTTACGCTGTTGGTGGTTTCAGTACGGCGTTAGATGATTACATTGGCTTTGGCATGTATATTCAAACACCTGTTAAAGGGCCTGGCGAAATGCAAGCACGTTTTGATGAGTACAAACTTGAATACAAAAAAGAGCTTGATGCCATCAGTGAAGAGACGTTTGCACAGCTTAAAAATGCGGTACTGATTAAACTTAATGAGCAACCTAAAAACTTAGGTGATGAATTAAGACCGTATTTATCAGACTGGTACGATGAAAATTTTGATTTTGATTCAAAAGCAGAGCTGATTAAAGAAGTTGAAAAAGTAACACTTGAGGATGTGAAAGATTTCTATAACCAAACGGTGTTAAATAAAAATGCAGCGCGTTTAAATGTTCAAATGCGCGGTACAAAATTTGCTGATAAAGCATTTGGCAAGCTTGAAAATCAAACCGTTATTACTGATTTTACCAAGGCAGCTGAATTACTCGATTAC
>NZ_JBFKMX010000018.1:0-42559 GCF_041629635.1 Pseudoalteromonas sp.
CGGTAGGCTGTCACCAAGCTCCTGCTGAGAATAAAATTGACTGCGCTCTTTATAATAAAGCGTTAATTTATCAATATGAACAAAAGCGTTAAACAAGAATAAGTCTTGCTGCATCGCTGTGTTATTAACAATGGTGAACTTAAGCCAAACAGGGGAGGTGCCTAACCCTAAATTGATTTGTCCACCTTCAACACGTTGCCATGCTGATGCTGGTATGTCTTCTGGTGAACTTACATTAGCAATGCTGTATTCATAATTAAGCTCGGTATGCCCATGTAGTTTGCTGTTTAAGGTATTAGCATGCAGTGCAAAAGAGAACAGCCAACACAAAATAGCGATTAATCGCATTATGCTAACTCCAAACCAAACAGTTTATGGGCATTGTAAAATGCTGCGTTTGCAACTTCTTCTAAAGGACGTTGGTATAATTCAGCTGCCTGTTTTGCTACATATTCAATATGCAAAGGTTCAGAGCGCCTTGATTTAGGTTTTGGCTTGATATTTCGAGGCAAAAGATAGGGTGCATCAGTTTCAAATAGCAGCTTATCAAGTGGAATGCGCGGCAGTAATTTTCGTAATGTATCGCCACGGCGTTCATCACAAAGCCAACCTGTAATACCAATATAAAAACCGAGTTCTAAGTAAGCCTCTAAAGCTTCTTCACTGTCAGTAAAACAATGGACAACACCCGGAACTTGAGCTTCTTTAACTATGGCTAAGAAATCATGATGGGCATCACGTTGATGCATATAGAGTGGTTTATTAAGTTTATTTGCAAGCGCGACTTGCGCAGCAAAGACTTCGCGTTGCTTATCGCGAGGTGAAAAGTCACGATTATAATCAAGACCACACTCACCGATAGCTGCAACAACGGTATTTTGCTCGGTAAGGTTTTGGATTATTTGGCAATAATCATCTTCGGCTGTTTTTGCATCATGAGGGTGGATCCCTGCACTTGCAATAAGTGAAAACTCGTTTGCAAGTACAATTGCTTGCTGACTATCTTGGATATTGGAACCAATCAGTAGCATGTTATCAACACCTGCTAAACGGGCGCGACTAACTACATCTGCTCTGTCTTTAGCAAATTGTTCACTGCTCAGGTTTACACCAATATCAAAGTAGCGCATAAAACTATTTGCGTTTAACTTTGATGCCTCTATTGCGACCTTCAACTTTCATAATAAATGAGTTAAACATACCGCGAGAGATGACAACTGTTTCGCCTTCTTTGAGAGTAAATCTATCACTGCCAATTTGTTGCCAAACATGGCCGTTTTCTAAGGTAACAATTAGTTCACCATGAGGATGCGTTTTCACATTGGTAACAACAGATGTAATCTCATCACCTTGCTTTTCAACCTTACGATGTTCTAAGCCAAAATTGTTTCCAGCTTTTTGAGGTGCAGTTTCAGCACTTTTTGATTTAACTGTTGCAGGGGCGGCTGCATGCTCAGGTACGTTTGCATTACTTTTTGCTGCCTTGCTTTTTTTGGCTGTTGTTAATTCTTTACCTGCGATTACTTGGTCATAGCATTGCAGACGCTGAAAATCATTTTCCACAAAACTACAGGCTTTTAATGCTTGTGTATTAATCTCTGTAGCACTTAAAGGTAATGCAAATACTGAGAAAATAAGGATAGGTAACTTTTTCATTTTAGTTTTTGACCTCTTCTGAGTCCGTATTTTTTTGGTAAAAACCAGCTAGCAGTAAGCCTAACTCAAAAAGGGCTAGCATGGGAATAGCCAATAGTGTTTGTGATAACACATCTGGCGGTGTTAAGAACATCGCAATGACAAATGCGCCTACCACTACATATGGGCGTTTTTCTTTCAGACTTTCTTTGGTTGTTGCACCACTCCAGCAGAGCAACATAATCGCAACAGGAATTTCAAAAGCAATACCAAATGCGAAGAACAACTTTAATACAAAACTTAAGTAACTACTGATGTCAGGCGTGATGGTCATGACATCTGGACCGATTCCTGTGAAAAATCCAAGCACTATTGGCATTACTAGGTAATAACAAAACGCGATGCCACTATAAAACAAAATAACGGAGGCCGCTAAAATTGGCATTAATACCTTTTTTTCATTTTGATATAAGCCAGGTGCAATAAATCCCCAAACTTGATGCAAAATAAAAGGAAACGCTAAAAACAGTGCAGCAAATAATGTTAGTTTGAATGGCGCGAAAAAAGGCGCTGTAACATCTGTTGCAATCATGCTGGCATTTTCTGGCAGGTTTGATATCAAAGGGGTTGCCACAAATTCATAAATATCATTCGCAAAATAGACTAGCGCTAAAAATATTAACAAAATTGAGGCAAGCGCTCGCATTAAGCGATTACGTAACTCAACTAAATGGCTAATAAATGTTGGCGTTGTCTCAGCGTTACTGTGAGGGTTTGTCATTACTTCTATTCTGCACTTGCTCGGTCGTTTGATCGCTCGATTTGTAGCTGTGGGTCACAGATTGCGCAGCTTCAGAAAGTTCATTAATTGAACGCTGAAGTTCTGGCGATAGATTATCCATACCTTGTTGTTCGGCTTTTTTAAGGTTTTGATGCAGTTCATGTACACGCAACTCTTCGTTGATCTCAGCTTGTACATTTGTTGCCATTTGCTTAATTGTTTTTATCCAGCGTGCAACAGAGCGCACCGCCGTTGGCAAACGCTCAGGGCCCAACACAATCAAGCCCACAACAAGAACAACAAAAAGCTCCCAAAAGCCCATGGTTATACCTTATCGTGCTTTTTTTCGCTTTCGCTTGTTTTATCGTGCTCAGTTTTATTTTGAATTGCCTCAGATTTTTGTTCTTCATCTGAAACAGCTTTCTTAAAACCTTTAACTGCACCACCTAAATCGCTACCGATTCCACGCAGCTTTTTAGTGCCAAATAACAATACGATAATTGCTAAGATAATCAGTAGTTGCCAAATGCTAATACCACCAATACCCATAATAGTTTCTCCAATTCAGTCGATGGTTAAATTATACCTGATGATTGCGTGAATGTCGCAAAGCGCGCCAAGCACATATTGTTGCTGCGCTAAACAAAGCAATTGAAGGAATAATAAATTCAGTCACAAAAAATACAGTGCCAGTTAATGTCAATGTCATGGCAAAAATTGCCCATACAATAGCACGGTTAGATTGTTGTATTGTGACGTTTGCACTGTTATTTGTGTTTTGTTTAAGTGCTTTATAGAGTAAATCAGGCATTTCAGGCAGCTTTTCGCCCCAAAATGGCAGATTTTCTTTAATTTGTGAAAAGACCGCTTTTGGCCCAATTTGTTGCTTTACCCAATCTTCTAAAAAAGGTTTTGCGGTTTTCCAAAGATCTAATTGTGGGTAAAGTTGGCGACCTAACCCTTCAATATACAATAGTGTTTTTTGCAGTAGCACAAGCTGCGGTTGCACTTCCATATTAAATCTGCGGGCGGTATTGAATAGATTTACCAGTACTTGGCCAAAGGAAATCTCAGCAAGCGGTTTTTGGAAGATTGGTTCACATACTGTGCGAATCGCAAACTCGAATTCTTCAACATTTGTATCTGCTGGCACCCAACCTGAATCGACATGTAGTTCTGCCACTTTGCGATAATCACGATTGAAAAACGCGATAAAGTTTTCGGCTAAGTAACGCTTATCTTCTTTGTTGAGTGTGCCAACGATGCCGCAGTCGATACCAATATACATTGGGTTTTCTGGATGCTCGCGAGAAACGAAAATATTACCAGGATGCATATCCGCATGGAAAAAACTGTCGCGAAATACTTGGGTGAAGAAGACCTCAACACCGCGTTCTGCAAGCAGCTGTAAGTTAGTGTTTTGTGCCTCAAGAGCGCAAATATCAGATACGGGAATACCGTAAATACGTTCCATCACCAGCACATTTTTACGGCTGTAATCACTGTAAACGTAAGGGATATAGAGGCTATCAGAGTTTTCAAAATTGCGTTTAAGCTGAATCGCATTAGCGCCTTCACGCTGTAAATCAAGCTCATCTAAAAGTGTTTTTCGATATTCGTTAATAACTTCAACAGGGCGTAGACGTTTACCATCAGGCAAAAATTGACTGACTAATTTAGCCAGTTGCGCCATTAGTTTTAAATCCGCATAAATAGCCTCTTCAATATCAGGGCGAATGACTTTTATCACTACTTCATGACTTTCATCATGGTGCTTTAACTGTGCAGTGTGAACTTGTGCAATTGATGCAGAAGCAAGCGGTTTAGCATCAAAATCGTCAAATAATTGATGAATATCATCTAAGCCAAGGGCTTGTTCAATAAGCTTTTGCGCTTCTTCACCATCGAATGGCGCGACATTGTCTTGTAATAAGCTAAGTTCTTTCGCGATATCAGGTGGCAGTAAGTCGCGTCTTGTTGATAACATTTGGCCAAATTTCACCCAAACCGGACCTAGTGACTCGAGTGCTAGGCGCAATCGCTGACCAACGCTCTTATCTTTGTGTTTGTTACCAAGCCAAAAGAAACATGCGCGGACTATTTTTCCATACCAAGGAAACAAATGATTTGGGATAAGCTCATCTAGGCCGAAATTAAGCAAGGTTTTGATTATTTTATAAGCACGAGGGAAATGCACTAACTGGATCCTTAAATTACCGTTTTAAGCTTATCAACACGCTGTTCTAATTGTGCCAAATTTTGTTGTAATGTACGGCAGTGTTGCTTGAATAATTGCGCTTCAAGCGGGTGAATCGAGACTTTTAACTCATCTTGTAAAAGGCTGGTAATTGTTGTCTCAGTTATCTTTCTTTGCTGTTTCAGTTTATGAGTTGTTTGTTTAATAAAGTTTACTAAGGTGTAAGCTGGGCCATCACCGAAATAGCGTGACAGATTATCCGCCCAATCAATGTCTAAGTTATTGAATGCTTTGCTGTAGTGCTGAGCAAGATTTAAATCACCGTCTAAATTGAGCTTACCGCTTCGGATAAGTTGCGTAACATTCTCAGGTTTTTTCAGTTCAAGCAGGGTGTTTAAATCTGCGCTAATAAAGCAGTCACTGCTTGCATCACCGTTTGGTAAAATATGAAACTTGGCACCGTCAAAAATCACCGTCATAACAGCATTAAGGTCGGTCACTTCAACGGTTAACTGCTGGCGAACAGCTGGAGTTAAATCATTAATAAACTCATTATCAAGTTTAATTAATTGATTTAATAGCTGCTCGATTGACGCTGCAATAAGACTAGACACCATAGTGTTAGAACTTAAACCCTTTATGAAGAGCAACAATCCCGCCCGTTAGGTTTTCATAACTGGTCATTTCAAAACCTACTTCTTCCATCATTGCTTTCAATGTTTCTTGGTCTGGGTGCATGCGAATGGATTCTGCTAAATAACGATACGATTCTGCATCGTTAGCAACGAGTTTGCCCATACCTGGTAGTAAATTAAATGAGTAAAAATCATAAGCTTTATTCAGTGGCTCATAAATTGGCTTGGAAAACTCTAATACCAATAAACGACCACCAGGCTTTAATACGCGTTGCATTGACGCCAATGCTTTGCTTTTATCTGTGACATTTCTAAGGCCAAAAGCAATGGTAATAAGATCAAATGTATTATCTGGGAATGGCAATGCCTCAGCGTTCATTTGCACATATTCAATGTTCCCTACTTTACCTAAGTTACGCAGTTTATCGCGTCCAACTTTAAGCATAGAATCATTGATATCACCGAGAATAACTTGGCCTTCAGGGCCAACAATATCACTGAAGCGCGCGGTCAAATCGCCAGTACCACCGGCTAAATCTAAAATAGTTTGGCCTCGGCGAGCACCTGAGCAAGCAATGGTGTGGCGTTTCCATAAACGGTGAACACCAAACGACATTAAGTCATTCATTACATCGTATTTGGCTGCAACAGAATGGAATACGTCGGCAACTAAACCTTGTTTTTCGTCTCTTGCTACAGATTTGTAACCAAAGTGCGTTTGCTCGTCTTGCGGCTTCATTTTCAATCCTATGATTATTAACGCCTATAGTTTACTCGAATGGAGTGAGAAATGACAATCATCAGCAAGGTCTAATAGCTTAAATTGGGCACTTTTGTTGATCTCACACTAGAATGAGATTATTGGAGAAAAAATGACCTTATAAAATATGTCGTTAAAATCTTATTTTAACTTAATTGTGGCACTAATAATGATACTGCTGTTTGCTGCTATCACAAGTTTTTCAATAGCAAACAGCAAAGCATTTGTGAAACAACAGTTGGCACAGCAAACCCAATTGGTAGGGCAAAATGCGGTGCAAAGCCTCTATGACTTAAAGGGGGGGGAGCAGGCAGAATTGATTAAACGCTTTAATGATTTTAAAAAAGCCTACGAATTTTCATACCTACGTTTACAGCACAATAACACTACCTTAGTGGAGTATAGATCAAGCCAAAAAACGCTCATGCCAACATGGTTGCAAAATGTGCTAGCAATTAGTAGTCCTTTGTTTCAGCAATCGGTATACGTTGATGAACGCGAATATATGATGCAAATGCAAATTTCGAATGTACAAGCCAATAATTATATTTTTGAACAACTTAATGATGTCTGTCTGATCTTTGCCTTTTTTACGTTTTTAACATGGTTTGTTTTTCGCCTCGCAATTAATGTTATTAAAGCGCCGATTGAGGCACTAAAGCTGCATACAAATAAGTTGGCTGAAAACGATTTTTCAGTTGCCCCTGAGATCAATAGTGTGTCTGAAGTTAATGCCTTAATGTCTAGTCATAATCGTATGACTAATCAGGTTAAAGAATTGGTAAATGAGCTGACCAAACGCCTTGAGCATGCCAAAAATGCACTATATCGCGATGAATTAACACAGCTGGGTAACCGACGTTTATTTAGTGCACAGTTTAGTCAGCTATTACATGAAGAAAAAAATCAAAATGGCGCACTAATATTGATGCGTTTAAGCGAGTGGGAAAATGTAAGGCGAAAAGAAGGATTTTCAGTTGCTCGCTCCTTTTTGGAAGATGTCATTCATACTTTGCAAACTAACTCTAAACAAGGAGCAAATGCACGAATATTTCGTCTCAATGATAATGAATTCGCTTGCGTATTACAGCATTTAACTCGAGATGAATTAGTGACGTTACTTAATGAGCTGTCGGCAGATCTGATGAGGTTGCAAGGACGTTATCAACAAAAAAAAGAAGTGCTAATTGGCGCGGTAATGTGGCAAAGTAATGATGATATGTCGGCGATAATGAAAGCAGCAGATGAAGCCGTTCTGATGGCAACAAAAGAACGTTGGCAGTATCACTTGTATGAGCCGTCGGCACGTATGAAAAAAGTTTCAGATATGCTTGCTTCACGTGAAGGTGTATTGTTGGCAATCAATGAATCAAGCCTACATCTTTCTCAGCATGGGGTAATGATGTCGGATCAAGTAAACCTCATGTTTTCAGAGGTACTCTGTAAAATCCAATACAAAGACGAAGTCATCCCCACATTACTTTTGCAATCGAAAGCGGAACAGTTTTCAGCAAGTGCTCAGTTAGATAAGCGTATATTCGATCAAGTTAGAGCGTTGTATATCAAGGGGTGCTTGGATTTACCTGTTAGTATTAATGTTTCTGTGCACAGCATCTTAGATGACGAATATTATGCTTGGCTTATGGATCAATCCTCTCAATACGGAGATTTATTCTCGTCTATTATCTGGGAGTTTGATGAAATGATGCTTGCACAAAGCCAATTAGCACCTCAAGTGATCACAAAGTTGCATAAATTAGGCTCTAAGGTAGCTATTGACCATTTTGGAACAGGTGAAAATACATTATTAGCACTTCGCAAGTGGCCTATTGATATTGTAAAACTTGATGGTAGTTTTATTCATGAGTTGGAGAAAAAGCAGGATTCTTGGTATTTTCTCGAAAATATTATCAAACTGGCTCACAGTCTAGGGATTGTGGTGGTATGTGAACAATTGGAATCTGAGCAACAAGTAAAATGGGCAAAAGACCTGGGCAGTGATGGGCTTCAAGGGTTTAAACTTGCACTGCCTCATTCTGTAAGTTAATTTAGGTGTCAGGAAGGATCAAAAAAAACATTATTCTTTCCTTGCAACTTTGCTCTAGCAACTGAGTGCCTTGCTGCAGCAGTAAGCTGATTTAAATTGTTATTACCAAGCTCACTGATACCAAGGGAAATTGTTAGGGTAGGCAGACGCCTGCCGCTGCGAGAACTGATGAACTTTAATTTCTCTACGCCGGTGCGCATTCTTTCAGCTATTTCCTTTGCTGTCTGCAAGCTAACATCAGGTAGTAAAATAATGAACTCTTTACCTTTGGTTCGAATTGGTAAACCGCTATCTTGCACGTAAGAGCGTATCTTCTTAGCAACCTTGCCAATAACCACATCACCCACAGCTTGACCATATTTTTCATTGAAATCGTTAAAGTCATCTATATCAATGGCAATAGCGCATATTGATTTTCCTTGTTCAACCCAAACAGCTGCTTTTTCAGCCATATAAGTTTCTTTATATAAGCCTGTCAGGGGATCAACTTGTCGTTGTTTTTCTATTTTAAGCAATTTTTGCTGACAGGTTTTTAGCTCTTGTCTGGCCTGTAATAATGATTCATTAACTTGTTGTTGCGAGCCTTTAAGCTCATAACTCGCGTTAATTAATTCTGCAATAAGTTGCTTAGCCTCACTAACGTCAGCATCATCAATCGCAATTAAGCTAGTGTCGAGGGTAGCGATATATTTATTTATGGTTTCACTACTTTGATCAATCGATGTATCCATTGTCTCCATTGTTTTCGAGACACCTTGGATTAATTCTTTTTGGCTTGAATCTTGTTCTGATAAAAAGCGATTGAACAAGTTTTCTAGGATAAAGTTATCTAGTTTATCATCTGCAGCAAGTAATCCTTCCAATTCTTCACACAAGGCATCGTTTGACTTAGAAATAAAGCTGTAAACTGTATGATAGTTGATCGGAATAGGTGGTAAATTATACCTTTCTAAAAACCAGCAAACCTCCGTCATTTTTTGCTGCGCTTGTGCCATGGAATCATGGTACTTCATAAAATCCCAACCTCAGTGGTTAATTACCGCTTAAATATTCACCCTAAATTATTAGCAACCTTCATCCATTAAAGTCCTAAGTAATTAGAAAACAATTTTTCTATTTTGGGAATAGGAAAAGTCTATTAATTATCAAAAAAAAACGATTTTTTCACTATCAATAATTGTAAAATTTATAAATTGGAAACTATCGCTAGTTAAAACATAAAAAATACCTAGCTATGTATTGAAATATTGACTTGGTCGCAAATTAGTTGAGATTAAAAAATGAAATTGCGTATGCTGGTAAGAAATAATTATTCTGGTTCTAATATATGAAAAACTTCAAAGTATCGCTTCTAATGTTAGCAGTCTCGGGTACATCGTTAACGGGGTGCCTATCAACAGATAATTTATCGCCAGCAAAACAAGTTATGTCGCAAACACAAGCAGTAAAGCAATTTCGACAACTTGCCGATGACATTGTTGCATATCGAGATGAGATTGACCCTTATCAACATAAGGAGGGGGTGGATGGGTATTATTTACAAAACTTATCCAATGAGTTTCTAACGGCAGATTACGCAAAAAATAAAGGATTTTTAGCTGAACTGGAAGGTATTAACATTGCTCTTTTAGATGAACAAAACCAAATTAATCATGCAATTTTGATTTCACAGGTGAGTAATGCTGTTGATGAATACCGCTTTAAAGCACATTACATGCCATTGACATCTGAATTTGGCTTCCATTCAGCGCTATCGTTTATGGTTTCAAATAGTCGCTTTAAAACTGAAGAGGACTATCAGTTGTATTTAAACCGTTTATCAGGTGTAAAGCGCTATTTTGAGCAAAATATTTTTTGGATGAAAAAAGGCATTGAAATTGGCTTAACTCAACCCCAACCGGTTCTTGCGGGATATGAAGATTCAATCAAAGCATATATTGTTGATGAGGCAACTAAATCTTCTTTTTACCAGCCATTTGAAAATAAGCCTGAGCAGATATCAGATGCGACTTTTTCTAAACTTCAAAATAAAGCCAAAGCGATTATTGCAGATCAAGTAATCCCAGCGTATGAGAATTACCTCGTTTTCTTTGAATCTGAATATCAACCAAATGCGCGTGCTGAAATAGGCATATCATCAACGCCAAATGGGGTCGATTATTACCAGAATCGGGTGAAATACTACACCACAACCAATATGACGGCAGAGCAAGTACACCAACTTGGTTTGCAAGAAGTAAAACGCATTCGTTCAGAAATGCAACAAATCATCGATTCAACAGGTTTTAAAGGTAGTTTTGCGGAGTTTGTGCAATTTTTACGAACTGATCCACAGTTTTATGCCAAATCTGCAGAAGAGTTATTGAAAGAAGCGTCGTATATTGCCAAAAAAGCGGATGCGCAATTGCCAAAATTCTTCAAACTATTACCACGTACACCATACGGTGTGGCACCTGTTCCTGAATCTATAGCTCCTAAATACACTACCGGTCGTTATGTGGGAGCGTACAGAGATACCGATCCAGGTTTTTACTGGGTAAATACCTATGGATTGGATAAACGCCCGTTATATGTTCTTGAAGCGCTTACTTTGCATGAAGCTGTGCCTGGGCATCATTTACAAATATCGCTTAACAAAGAGCTAGAGAATGTGCCAGATTATCGCCGTGACCATTATATTTCAGCTTTTGGTGAAGGGTGGGGGTTGTATTCTGAATATCTAGGTAAAGAAATGGGGTTCTACCAAGATGTATATAGTGATTTTGGTCGCTTAACTTATGAAATGTGGCGTGCTGCACGTTTAGTTGTAGACACTGGTATGCATTTATTTGGTTGGAGTCGTGAACAAGCAATGACCTTTATGCAAGAAAACTCAGCGCTATCATTACACAACATCAAAACAGAAACAGACCGTTATATCTCATGGCCCGGTCAGGCACTCTCTTATAAAATAGGTGAATTAACAATTAAAAGGCTACGTACCAAAGCGGAATCTGAACTAGGGCAAGCATTTGACATTAGAGAGTTCCATTATCAAATATTAAAGAATGGTTCATTACCTTTAGATTTACTAGAACGACAAATAGATAAATATATCGAAGCAATTAAGCAAAAAAATTAAAAATAAAGGCTGCTTCAAACTTTTTCACTTTGAATGTTAATACGAATTCGAAGCAGCCTACATAGCCCCCGACCTGTTATAGTGGTGGCAGCTTCGCAACCATAGGAAAGCCCCTTAGACCGATAGCTTTGCGTCCTCAGTTTTCACTAAGTTTGCCTTTTTCGAACTCAACAGTTCAACGTAAGTCTAGAACGAGTTTTAAATTTTTTCATATTTAATTATTCTTTTTTACGGCAGCGTAAACTTGTTGTTGATATAAATAGGGATTATGGCATTGCTTGCTCATTTACTGAGTAAAGGATAAAGTGCCCGTCATCAAGTTAATTAAAATTAAATTATCATGAACTTAGTTATTAAAAAAATTTTAATAGCTATTCGGCGACATATTCACCATGTAAGTTGGACATCGGTGAGCTCGTTACTTGTATTGCATATGTTTCTAACATGGTTATGTTTATATGCAGTCAACGAGAGTGAGCTGTTAGCGTTAAATCAATTTGTTTACTACTACATAGTCACCACGTCAACTGTTGGGTTTGGCGATTTAAGTCCCTCAACTACTTGGGGCAAGTTATTTGTTGCATTAGTGCAAATTCCTATTGGATTAGCATTGTTTGGTGTGGTTTTAGGAAAAGTTGGTCAAAGTATCACGGGGTTAATCAAGGCATCTATGACAGGCGATAAAGATTTTTCAGGACAAACAGAGCACATTATCATTTTTGGTTATCACCATGTACGTACACGAAAGATGATCAATTACATTTTAGCAGATAGTAAACGCTTAGAACGACGAATTTTGCTGGCGGTAGATAAAGAAATGACTCACCCGTTTGCTTATAATCCCCATATTGATTTTGTGAGGCTTTCAAGTTTTACCGATCTTGACGAACTCAAACGAGTGGCGATAGACGGCGCAGATAAAGTCATTGTTGACGGTGCTGAGGATGACCAGACTTTCACTACTGCCCTAAAAATTAGTCGTTTAGTAAATGATAAATGCCATATCAGTGCGTATTTTCTTGATGAAAGTAAAAGTGAAATGTTGCGTGAGCATTGCAAAAATGTTGAATCAACAAGTTCAAAATCAGTCGAAATTCTAGTGCGTTCGATGCAAGACCCTGGCTCAAGTCGTATTCAAGAAGAACTGTTATCGACATTACATGGTGATACGCAATTTAGTCTAGTTGTGGGTGATGTGAAAGAAAATCTCAAATTTGAAGCACTATTTTTTTATTTCAAAAAAGAATGTGACGCTACAATTCTAGGAGTTGCTCACAATCGTGTTGGTGATGGGTTGGATTTAAATCCACCGCTGGATATGGTGATTAAGCAAGGTGATATTTTACACTATATGGCAGTGGAAAGAGTATTAAGTGACGAGATAAATTGGTCATCGCTATAAAATATAAGCAATTAAAAAGGCAACGAAAGTTGCCTTTTTAACGTATGTTATAAGCTGGTTCCATATCGACTTCCCCAAGATAATCTATGGTGGCGTAAATAGAGTCGCAGCGAGCGAATGCTAAATAGTTATTTTCTAATTTTCGAGCAAACGCAAGTTGATAGCCATAACGATTTAACTTATTCAACTCAACTTTTTGTGCAAAACTTAAATTTTGCCAAAAGTCGTTTAAATCGCGCTCTCCCTGCCTTCTTTCATCTAAAGGATTGTTTGTTAAAGCGGACATAGTTTTTCGTAGTTGCAAAAATAGTCAAATGATATTAATACATCCGTAAGAGTTGTGTCTAGTCCGATCAGATAAAGTCATTGAAAATAGCTTGGGTTTTGTTCTAACTGTATGTTTTTAATATGTATTCCCATTCGCTTTTTGTAACTGGTTGAATCGATAAACGGCTGCCTTTTTGTATCAAGAGCATCGATGCAAGTTGCTGATCATTTTTTAACTTTGCCAGGGGAATGGGGCGGAGTTGTTTCACAAATTGCAGTTCTACGCTGAACCAACGCGGGTTTTCTAGTGTGCTCTTTGTGTCAAAGTATTTCGAGTTAGCATCAAATTGTGATGGATCCGGAAATGCTGTTTTAATGACTGTGGCAATGCCAACTATGCCGGGTTCTTTGCAACTTGAATGATAAATAAATACAAGATCATCTAAAGCGACTTGGTCGCGCAAAAAATTTCTTGCTTGGTAATTGCGAATACCATCCCAAACTTCATTATTTTTCCGTTTTAAATCGTTGATTGAAAATTCATCGGGTTCGGTTTTAAACAACCAATATTGCATTACCTATTCTCGCTAATGTTAAAGCAACCAGTGTTTGCTATTATAGCGATATCAGCAAATTACGAAACAGTGTTATGAGTCAGGTACTAGACGATCTTTTAGCGTTACTTAAGTTAGAAAAAATAGAGCAAGGTTTATATCGAGGTCCGAGTCAGGATTTGGGCTTTAAAGCTGTCTTTGGTGGTCAAGTAATGGGCCAAGCTTTGTCAGCGGCGAAGGAAACTGTTGCAGAAGATAGGCAAGTGCACTCACTGCACTCTTACTTTTTAAGGCCTGGTGATGTGGCTCACCCAATTGTTTACGATGTTGAAAATATCCGTGATGGTAAAAGTTTTAGTACTCGTAGGGTCAAAGCAATTCAGTTTGGTAAACCTATTTTTTATATGACTGCATCTTTCCAAGTGGAAGAAGAGGGAGTGACCCATCAGGCGGCTATGCCGAATGTGCCTGGACCGGATAAATTACCATCTTCACTTGATGTGTACAGAGAGCATAAAGATCTGATCCCAGAAAAAATACGTAATAAAATAATTTGTGATAAGCCAATTGAAATGAGGCCGGTGAATTTTCAAAACCCATTTAAGCCGGTGGTTACTTTGCCTCAGCGCTATGTATGGTTTAAAGCTAATGGCGATATGCCTAATGATCCGCGTGTTCATAAATATTTACTCGCTTATGCGTCTGATTTTGAATTTTTGCCAACAGCATTGCAGCCGCATGGTTTGTCTTTTTTACAACCAGATATGCAGGTAGCAACGATAGATCATGCAATGTATTTTCATCGTCCGTTTCGTTTAGATGATTGGATACTGTACGCGGTTGATAGCCCTTCAGCGAGCGGAGGTCGAGGATTGGTCAGAGGACAGTTCTTTAATCAACAGGGAGAGCTTATAGCGTCGACAATTCAAGAAGGTGTGATTAGGCAATACAAATAAAAAAGGCGGTTAAACCGCCTTTTTTAAGCTTAGACGATGTTATTTAGTTTTCCAAAGCGCTAGCAATGCTAGGTGCAAGTTGCTTCGCAATAATTTCACTTAACTTAAGGGTGGTTTGATTGCCAGAGATCTTTCCCTGCTCGCAATCATTAATCATATCGTTTTGTTTTAACGTACTAATAAAGCCAGAAAGGATTTTTTTATCAAAAAATTCTGGTGTATCAATTCCGAACAGTTGTGCTAGTTGTTTAGCAAAATCTTGGCTTTGCTGTTCTAATTGCTCTTGTGAAATACCGTCACTGACTAAAATCAGTTTTATGACACTGGCGTATCGAATCAAAGTACATTGAATAAAACGTGCCAATAAATTGAGCTGAGCTAACGATTTGCTGTTTGGGTTAACAGCAATTGAGCCATTCTCTATGGTAACAAAGCCAATACTGCTTAACGCGTCAATTGACTCGTTGATGTAATTTTCACTGTACGGCTGCATAAACCACTCTTGTTTAAATAGTGGGTAAAGCGCTTCTACCTGGTGTATTAGTTTTTCACACGAAATCTGCTTATGACTAACTAAAATTGAGCTAATTAAACTCGGCACTGCAAACAAATGTAGTACATTATTGCGATAATAGTTTAACAGCACTTTTTGCGTGCTTTTGACGCGAATAACTTCGACACGTCCTTGGCTAATACACTCGAATTTATCTAGCTTCAATGCGTGCTCTAATAATTGCTCTACATTCTGTTCTGGTAAGCTCACATCATGACTGTAAGGAGCTTGTTCAAGCAATTTTAGGTAGTTCGTCATAGATGCAATAAGCTCAGAGCGTGTCATTGCCTGTTTTTCAGTATTTAACAAAATACATGATATTAATGTAACGGCATTAATTGCAGCTGCATTATTAATATTCACCATGACTGAATCTGCTAACTTACCTACCATTGGAGTAAGCCAGTGAGGTTTTTCAGAAACGTTGATGCTCTCACGCCAATCTGATTGGTGCTGAGTTAGATATTGGTTAATGTTAATTGGCTCGCCAAAATTAACATTGCCTTTACCGTAATTTTTAAGTTTTCTGAGCGTTTTAAAAACACCTAAAACTGACTCATTTTTCTTTTGTTGGCCCGCCAATTCACCGAGATATGTATTTACTTCCATGACATGCTCATAACCAATATAAACAGGCACAATAGAAATCGGTCGGTCGATTCCGCGTAAAATTGATTGTAATGTCATTGCTAACATACCGGTTTTAGGAGGCAGTAAACGACCTGTTCGACTACGACCGCCTTCAGTATAGAATTTAACAGCATAACCTTTGATAAATAATTGGCTTAAATATTCACGAAATACTGAAGAGTAGAGCTTATTTCCTTTGAAAGAACGTCGTAAGAAAAACGCGCCGCAACGTCTAAAGATAGGGCCAGCCGGCCAAAAGCTTAAATTAATACCTGCGGCTATATGTGGCGGCACATAACCTTGATGATAAATTACATATGTGAGTAATAAATAATCCATATGGCTGCGATGGCATGGCATATAGATTATTTCATGACCTTTATCTGTGAGCTCTTGAATTCGCTCTGGATTATTCACTTCAATACCGTTATAAAGTTTGTTCCATAACCAAGTTAAAATGCGTTCAGAAACGCTAATCATTGATTCATTGTAATTGGCCGCAATTTCGTCAACTAATTTGATTGCATTTTGGCGAGCTTGAGCAATTGATATGTTTTTACTTTTGGCTTCCTGTTCAATTGCCTCTTTTACTGAGCCAGAAGCCAGTAAACCTTGAGAAAGCTGATCGCGTGAAGGTAGCTTGGGCCCAAGCGCTGCAAGTTTTTGACGTTTAAAATGCACGCGAGCAACACGAATCAGTTTTTGCGGGAGATCACTACTTTGTTTCTTGCCAGTGAGCTCTGATAGCTGCAAGGGGCGACTAAAACGAATTAAATTGTCGCGCCCTGAAAGTAATACGACAAATACTTTTCGTAACCAACTAGGAGTAAGTGAACTTGATAATATAGTACCTAGTCCTGGTTTTTCTTTACCAGGGTTTCTTCCCCACAAAATCGTGACAGGAATGACTTGAAAATCATTTTCTTCAGATTGTTTTAATGCACTAAAAATATCCTCGCAGATGGCAATCGCGGGACTCTCTTTTTTGGATTTGCCGAAAAGCGGTGATCGATGGTGAATTGGAATGAAACGTGGGATATTTACACTTCCAATTTGCTGTTTAACTTGTGGATTTGGTAATCCGAGTCGTTTACAGGTCGCTTTTAGTGCAGCTGCGTCTGCAAATGAATTTAATAAGGTGATATAGACAGTTGGCTTGTTAGTATCAATGCCTAGGTTATGCAAAGGGTGCTCCGGAACAATTTTAGACCGCACGAAAAGCTTATTCATACCATTTGCGAACCACTGAATCATAGCACTAACCAAATTCATAAAATCAACCTATAACGAAAAGGGGCGCTAGCATACCAGTTAACGTAAAAAGATTAAATAACTGGTCATGCCAGAAGAAAAATAAAGCAATTATGTTTCCTGTTTTAAATCTTCTTTCCAAGTTGTTATATGGGGTAGGTTATGAAAGCAAATAATTAGCAAAACCTCATAAGTCAAAGAATTAAAAGTTGCGAAATAGCAATAACTGTATATACTCACAGTTATATGTACTGTATGGAAAACCAGTGAATGAGACCATTAACTAAGCGTCAAGCGCAAATTTTAGAGCTTGTTAAAGTATTTATTAAAGATACCGGCATGCCCCCAACGCGTGCTGAAATTGCCTCTACATTAGGATTTAAAAGCGCCAATGCAGCAGAGGAACATCTTAAGGCTCTTGCTAAAAAAGGGGTGATTGAGATGGTACCTGGCGCGAGTCGCGGTATCCGTTTAGTTGAGGAAGAAGAGCCAGAGCAATTAGGCTTACCGCTTATTGGTCAAGTTGCAGCTGGTTCACCTATTTTGGCTCATGAACATATTGAAAGTCATTACCAAGTAGATCCACACCTGTTCAATCCATGTGCTGATTTTTTACTTCGCGTTAAAGGTGAGAGTATGAAAGATATTGGTATTATGGATGGTGATTTATTAGCAGTTCACAGGACTCCTGTAGCAATCAATGGGCAGGTTGTTGTGGCGCGTGTAGATGAAGATGTTACAGTTAAGCGCTTTGAAAAAACTGGGAAACACGTTTTACTTCATGCTGAAAACCAAGAATTTGATACTATCAAAGTTGATTTAGAGCACGATCACTTTAACATTGAAGGGTTGGCTGTGGGCGTTATCCGTAACGCTGATTGGATGTAATTAACGATTTTCTTAAAAGGCTAGTTTTATTACTGGCCTTTTGGGCTGAGCAAACACTTCCTAACTTTACTTTTACATTCCTACTTACTCTTTCAAAAAGCCTTCTAACCCGAAGATTTATAAAAAATTATCTTAAATTTGACTTGCAGAAAAATTAATCGTTTACTAGACCTTAGTAGTAACCTTTGTTTTCTTTAAGGCTTGAGCGCGGGCTTTGAAAACAAAATATAATAAAGAAAATGGAGTGATGCTGTAGTGCGTCGTGTGATTTAATCACTGTAAACTTTCACTGACCATTTCCTAACAACATAATAATAATTAGCAAAGGAGCGAGCATGAGGTTAGTCAAACTATCCTTATGGTTACTATTGAGCTTTCCTTTTTTAGCAGTTGGGACGAGTCAATATAACTTACCTGTTGGGGTGACGGACATCAGCCGAGATGTTTATGAGCTCCATATGACCATATTTTATATCTGTTGCGTTATTGGATTAGTCGTATTCGCCATCATGTTTTGGGCGATTATCCATCACCGCAAATCGAAAGGGGCAATACCTGCTCAATTTCACGAAAGTACCAAAGTTGAAATTTTGTGGACGGCAATTCCATTTGTCATTTTGGTCGCTATGGCGATACCTGCGACCAAAACCTTAATCGCAATGGAAGACACCACAAAGGCGGATATCACCATTAAAGTAACGGGGTCGCAATGGAAGTGGCATTATGAGTATCTTGACCACGATGTGTCATTTTACTCAGTGTTATCAACCCCCCGTGAGCAAATAATTAATCAAGATAAAAAAACAGAATCGTATTTGTTAGATGTTGATAAACCCTTAGTTATTCCAAAGGGTAAAAAAGTTCGCTTTTTAATGACATCAGATGATGTTATTCACTCTTGGTGGGTGCCTGAATTTGCGGTGAAAAAAGATGCCAACCCTGGTTTTATCAATGAAGCTTGGACACGTGTTAATGAAACTGGCATTTATCGTGGCCAATGTGCTGAGCTGTGCGGCAAAGACCATGGCTTTATGCCGGTTGTTGTTGAAGTGAAAGAGCCTACTGAATTTGAACAATGGCTCGCTAATGCGCAACTAGAAAAAGCACAAGCAGCTGCTGCTGAAAAAGCATCGCTTGATTTGACACTATCTAAAGATGAATTAATGACACTTGGTGAACAAGTTTACATGGCAAATTGTGCTGCATGTCACCAGCCTACAGGTATGGGATTGCCAGGTGTATTCCCAGCACTCAAAGATAGCCCTATTGCACTGGGCGATGTTAAAGCACATATCGGCATTGTGGTTCATGGTAAACCTGCCACGGCGATGCAAGGCTACAGTAAGATGCTGTCTTTAAAAGAGCTCGCTGCAGTAGTGACTTACGAGCGGAATGCATGGGGTAACAATACAGGTGACTTAGTTCAACCTAGTGATATTCAAGAATCTATGGGAGAAGCACAATAATGACGACAATAGCTGAATCTCATCATCACCATCATGCCCCAACCGGCATCAAACGTTGGTTATTTACGACAAATCACAAAGATATTGGCACGCTTTATTTATTATTTGCGCTGCTGATGTTTTTGACTGGTGGCGCAATGGCGCTAGTGATCCGCGCTGAATTATTCCAGCCTGGATTGCAATTTGTAGAACCTCACTTTTTTAATCAAATGACAACTGTGCATGGCTTAATAATGGTGTTCGGTGCCGTAATGCCTGCATTTACAGGGCTTGCAAACTGGATGATCCCAATGATGATTGGTGCGCCAGACATGGCTTTACCAAGAATGAATAACTGGAGTTTTTGGATACTGCCTTTTGCATTTTTTATTCTGTTAATGTCGCTCTTTATGGAAGGCGGCGGTCCTGCATTTGGTTGGACTTTTTACGCACCACTTTCAACTACTTATAGTAATGACAACACTGCTTTATTTGTTTTTGCGGTTCATATAATGGGTATTAGCTCGATTATGGGGGCAATCAATGTGATTGTAACCATCGTTAATATGCGTGCTCCAGGTATGACCTATATGAAACTGCCACTGTTTGTATGGACATGGTTAATTACGGCGTTTTTATTAATAGCTGTAATGCCTGTTTTGGCAGGTGCTGTGACTATGGTATTGACTGATAAATATTTTGGCACTGACTTCTTTAATGCGGCTGGTGGCGGTGATCCGGTAATGTTCCAGCATATTTTTTGGTTCTTTGGTCACCCTGAAGTGTACATTATGATTTTGCCGGCATTTGGTGTCATCTCCACAATCATTCCAACATTCTCGCGGAAAAAACTGTTTGGCTATGCGTCGATGGTTTATGCCACTGCTTCTATCGCGTTTTTATCGTTCATTGTGTGGGCGCATCATATGTTTACTACGGGGATGCCGCTTGCAGGAGAGCTGTTCTTTATGTACAGCACCATGTTGATTTCGGTACCTACAGGGGTAAAAGTATTTAACTGGGTCGCTACTATGTGGCGAGGTTCAATTAGCTTTGAAGTGCCAATGCTCTTTTCCATCGCGTTTATTGTGTTATTCACCTTAGGTGGTTTTTCCGGCTTGATGTTGGCAATTACTCCTGTGGACTTCCAATATCATGATACCTATTTTGTTGTAGCACATTTCCATTATGTACTTGTTACTGGTGCAGTGTTCTCGATTATGGCCGGAGCATATTATTGGCTGCCGAAATGGACAGGCAATATGTACCACATAGGGCTTGCGAAAACGCACTTCTGGTTATCATTAATTAGTGTAAACATTTTGTTCTTCCCAATGCACTTTGTTGGATTGGCAGGTATGCCTCGCCGTATTCCAGACTATGCGCTCCAATTTGCAGATTTTAATGCGCTAATAAGTATTGGTGGTTTTGCATTTGGCCTATCGCAGTTGTTGTTTGTTGCTGTGGTATATAAATGTGCTAAAGGTGGCAAAAAAGTCCCTGCAAAAGTATGGGATGGTGCTGAAGGTTTAGAGTGGGAGGTTGCATCACCTGCTCCCTATCATACTTTCTCTGAGCCACCGGAAGTGAAGTAATGAACAACGTAAAGCTACTTAAAAAGCTAATTTTAACCAGCTTGCTAATGTTTGCTTTTGCATTTGCTTTGGTGCCTCTATATGACGTTTTTTGTGATATTACAGGATTAAACGGCAAACCGAATATGGAGCAAGCCAAAGTCAGTGCGAATAGTGATGTATCACGTAGTGTTCGTGTAACGTTTATTACCCATGCACAAGCTGGGGCACCTTTCAAAGTGAAGGCGAAACGTTACAGCGTTGATGTTAGCCCTGGAGAAATGGAGCGCATAGAGTTTATTGCGCAGAATTTATCGAGTAGCGACAAAATAATGCAAGCCGTACCGTCAGTAGCGCCTGGTCGTGCGGCTAAATATTTACATAAAGTCTCTTGTTTTTGTTTTAATCAACAGCCGTTAACCAGTAAAGGGTCAGCGGATCTACCTCTACTATTTTACTTAGATGAAACTCTGCCGAATGATATTCATGAAGTGACTCTGTCATACACAATTTACGATATCACCGCAGATGTTAAGGGGAAAGTTGCAAGCAATAGCAATAGCGATGGAGAGTTAACAAATGAAAACTCAATATGAAAAATATTATGTACCTGAGCAAAGTCAGTGGCCCATTGTCGGGGCTGTTGCATTATTCTTAATAGCGGTTGGCTCAGGTTTAGCGGTAATGCAAACGGCTAAACAAGAAGGTGGTATTGGCTTTTATGTCTTGATATTAGGCATTGCCGTTCTGCTTTATATGCTATTTGGTTGGTTTAAAAATGTGATCGATGAATCACAAGGTGGACTTTACTCAGCCCAAATGGATCGCTCTTTTAAGCAGGGGATGGCGTGGTTTATTTTCTCTGAAGTGATGTTCTTTATGGCATTTTTTGGTGCGCTTTTCTACGCTAGAACCCTTTCTGTTCCCTGGCTAGGTGGAGATGGCAATAACGCAATGACCAACGAGGTTCTGTGGCCTTCCTTTGAAGCTGTATGGCCGTTATTAAGTACTCCAGGTGGTGATGAGACTAAGGCAATGGGATGGCAAGGTTTACCCTTAATCAATACCATTATTCTGCTGACATCTTCAATAACTTTACACTTTGCCCACACAGCAATTGAGCATGGTAAGCGCACACAGTTAAAAACCATGTTAGCAATGACAATTCTACTCGGTGCCATTTTCTTGGTGTTACAGGGTGAGGAATATGTTCATGCCTATCAGGATTTAGGGCTGACACTCGATTCAGGCATTTACGGTAATACCTTCTTTCTATTAACCGGTTTTCATGGCATGCACGTAACGCTAGGAACTGTTTTGTTATTTGTTGTGTTTGTGAGAATTTTGAAAGGACATTTTAGTCAAGAAAAACATTTTGCTTTTCAAGCAGCTGCTTGGTATTGGCATTTTGTAGATGTTGTGTGGTTATGTTTGTTCGTCTTTGTGTACGTACTTTAAGTGGTAATACTGATTAACTACCAATATAGGGATTGCTGTTTGGCGAAATAAGACCAAACAGCATCGCGATTAAAATAATTACTAATACTATTGCTGAAAATAAAACTCTTCGCCCTAAAAAATGAGACATAGAGTTGAGAGAGGCGTCGCTTTTAAGCATGCACATAAGTGCCTTAAACAAACTAAAAACGATGTAAAACAATAAGAATACGATAATTAATTTTATCAACATAAGTTTAGGGAGTTTGCTATATGCGGTTAATCCAGAATAGTGCAAAAAGCATCACTCTGCTAGTGTGTACCACCACAATTGCATTTATTTGCGCAAGTTTAGCTATTTGGCAATACCAAAGGTCGCAGCAAAAAACAAATATTCTTGAGAAATTAGATAAACTCAGTGAAAAAGGTGTTCTACCTTGGCATCAGTTAGCCAATTTACCTAAAGAGTGGCTTGCAACAGGGCTTAATGTATCTTTAGAGGGAACGTTAGCACCTCAATTTTGGTGGCTTGATAACCAAGTGGTTAATGGAAAAGTCGGTTATGATTTGATTGTCGCTGTCAAACCATTTAATTCATCTCGCTGGTGGCTTGTGAATATGGGGTGGTTTGCTGGTTCATATCAACGAGAACAACTTCCTACTGTAAATCTTCCACAACAATTGTCACTAAATGGCGTACTGAAAGTAAATGATTTTGAAGGGTTTAGCCTTGCTGAAAACCAAAATGAAATCGTGCAAGGTCAGCGCTTGCAATACATTTCACCGCAATTAGCGTCAGAATTACTCAATCACGAGTTTGCACCATACATTGTCTATGCAAATGTGCAAAGCGCATTAGGTGTATTCCATTATCAAGTTATCAATATGTCGCCAGATAAACACCGCGCATATGCGTTGCAATGGATTTTACTTGCGCTTGCAGCACTTGTTGTTGGTGGTGCTATTTATCGCAAAGGAGATTCAAATGAATAAAACACTTTGGTTGTTTATTATCTGCTTTATTGCCCCTGTAGTATTTGCTGTGATGGCCCTCAAATACAGTTGGCTAGAGCCTGCACAAACAAACTATGGTCACTTTCTTGAAAATGAAAAAATCATCTCAAACTGGCCTGCTGAACAACATACTAAATGGTCTTTAGTGACAGTAAACAAACAAGATTGCGAACATGCATGTTTATCAAAAAATCAATTAATAAAAAATGTGTTTGATGTACTCGGTAAACACAACCTATATGTGGGTGCATTTGCAATTGAGCAACAAAATGAATTTGTACAGTTAACGGACTTAGTTTCTACAGAGCACGCATTACATGAATTAGACCAACAACCTTTATCCATGGATGTTGATGCGATTTACCTGGTAGATCATCGAGGTTTGGTCGTGCTTGAATACCCTGTGACCTATCAAATGCAAAATGACAATGAGATGAAGCGCGGATTAATCAAAGATCTGAAAAAGTTACTTAACTACAGTCGCAGTCGAGCTTAAGGAGAAGTTGAGTGAAGGGTTATCATAAACTGGTGTTTTTTGGATGTATCTTTGCATTTATTGTTGTGGGCTTGGGCGCGTATACAAGGTTAAGTGATTCGGGCTTAGGTTGTCCTGATTGGCCTGGCTGCTATGGTTTTCTTACTGTGCCTAATGAAACGCATGAAATAGAAAAGGCAGAGGCGTATTTCCCAAACCTAGAAGTAGACCAAGGCAAAGCGTGGAAAGAAATGATCCATCGCTATTTTGCAGGCACGCTAGGCATTATTATTTTACTGATTGCAATTTATGCTTTAAAGCAACGTCAGCACAAACTCGCACCTGTAAAACTACCTTTGTTACTTTTAGTCTTAGTTATCTTTCAAGCGGCGCTCGGGATGTTGACTGTGACTATGAATTTACAGCCGCTCATTGTGATGGGGCATCTGCTTGGCGGATTTTCAATTATTAGCTTGCTGTTTTTGCTTTATATCAGGTTGACATCTGAGCGAATTCCTGGAGGAGATTCTGGGGCAAAACCCTTTTATGGCTTATCGTTAGTTGCATTATGTTTTGTCATTTCACAAATTGCTCTCGGTGGTTGGCTTGCCGCTAATTATGCCGCATCGTTATGTGCTGATTTTCCACTTTGCGGAGCAAACACGCTCGAACGTTTTTCGTTTGGTAGTATTTTTCAACTACCTGATGATCATGCTACCTATGAATATGGTGTGCTTTCAGCCGAGACCCGAATGTCGATTCATTTCTTCCATCGAATATGGGCAATAGTGACTGCTTGTGTGGTGTTTTGGGTAGGGGTCAGAATACTCAAAAATTGTTATTCAACGGTAGTTAAACATGCTGTTTATCATGTGTGGACTGTGCTGTTATGCCAAATAGCTTTAGGAGTAAGTTTAATTTTATTACACATACCACTTAATGTGGCGCTTATGCATAACCTGACAGCAGTCTTATTGCTATTGAGTTGTGTTCGATTGGCTTACCTCTTAAGAAGCAAGTGCTAGGAGTAATTTATGACGAGTAACGTTTTACAATTGCAGCGCTCTGTCAGCGCAAAAATTCATGAGTACCTGGTGTTATGTAAACATAAAGTGGTAATGCTCTTAGCATTAACTGCAGTTGTGGGGCAGGGCTTAGCCCCAGCTTCAGGGCGTTCATTACTAGAACAAACCCTAACGATCCTTGGTATTGCATTATTAGCAAGTAGTGCTGCGGTAATTAATCATATTGTTGATAGTGATATCGATAAAAAAATGCGTCGCACAGATTCCCGCCCAGTTGCAACCGGCAGCATTTCGAATACACATGCCTTTACTTTCTCAATGATACTTTTAGTTATTGGCTTTTGTATTTTAGTGCAATTTGCCAACTGGCTGACTGCATGGCTGACGATGTTTGCCTTAGTAGGCTATGCCTTTATCTATACGCTGGTACTAAAAAGAAGAACACCACAAAACATTGTGATTGGTGGTTTTGCTGGGGCAATGCCGCCACTACTTGGCTGGGTATCTGAAACCGGTGCGATGTCAGCTGAACCTTGGTTGTTAGTGATGATAGTGTTTGCATGGACGCCACCCCATTTTTGGGCGTTAGCGATTGATCGTAAAAAAGATTATGAAAATGCAAAAATACCAATGTTGCCGGTAACTCACGGTATCGAATTCACAAAAACCATGGTTTTATTGTATAGCGTGCTTTTAACATTGGTCTGTGTATTACCATTTTTAATCGGTATGTCGGGTAATATTTACCTAATTGCTAGCTTAGTATTGAACAGTATATTTGTTTACCGAGCTTGGCAGTTAAAATTTGTGCCCAAAGAGAAGTTAGCGATTAAACTCTTTATCTATTCTATTTGGCAACTTATGCTATTGTTTATTGCACTTTTTGTAGATAAGTGGTTGATTTAAATGTCTCAAATTAAACTTCGTTGGCTCTGTTTATTTTTTATCTCGGTGCTTGTGGGATGCGGTCCTAAAGCGCCACCTGAAACCCATGGCTTGCTTTATCAAGAAGCGAGAGCGGTTAAGCCATTTATCTTAGAGGACCAATTTGGCAAAAGCGTTTCTGAAGCCAACCTTAAAGGGCAATGGACATTATTATTTCTAGGTTACACGAGTTGTCCTGATATTTGTCCGATGACGTTAGCAAAATTAACTCAAGTCTATGAAAAACTTTCCGATACCTACCCTGTAAATATTTGGTTTGTTTCTGTTGATCCTAAGCGTGATGTCGCTGATAAACGTCGACAGTATATTGATTATTTTAATTCAAGCTTTACAGCGGTTTCAGCGCAGCATAAACAGTTGTTTCCATTTGTTAGAAACTTAGGCTTAGTTTATGCATTTCATGATGATGGAGAGACTGAAAATTACACCGTTGATCATAGTGCTTCTGTCACTTTGGTTGACCCAAGTGGTGCCGTTAGAGCGATATTCAAACCTGAATTTGCCAAAGGAAAAGTACCGATTATCGACCAGTCTAAAATTATTGAAGACTTAACTAAGATTATTGAATACTATTCTAGCGCACTATGAGTTATTAATTAGCTAACACATTAATTAGATTTAAATATTCGATATTATTTTGGCAATTTTTAATTCTGGGTCTACGCTTTATTTTAAGCGAACAAGGAAAGAAAACTATGTATCAGTTACCCGCCGAGCTCGTCATAAACTCGGTCTCTGAGCTGAAAGAAACTCTCTTAGATTTGTTGTCGAAGCAATCGAGTATTGAACTTGATATTTCTCAGGTTTCTCGTGCTGATACAGCTTCAATTCAATTACTCTGTTCGTTGCAAAAAAATCTAGCGGAAACTCAGCAGCAAATTTCATGGCATGGTAAAAGTAATGCTTTATTTGCTGCAGCAAAAACTTTGGGAGTGCAAGATTTTCTTGCTTTATCAGAACAATAATTTGGGGTCTGTATGAAAAAGATTTTGGCGGTTGATGACTCAGCATCAATGAGGCAAATGGTTGGTTTTACGCTTAAAAAGGCGGGTTTTGATGTAACGGAAGCAAAAGATGGCAGTGAGGCGCTTGAAATTGCTAAAGAGGAAAGTTTTGACGCTGTAATATCAGATGTAAATATGCCTGTTATGGATGGCATTACCCTTATTCGAGAGTTAAGAGCGTTACCAGCATATAAATTTACGCCAATACTAATGTTAACAACAGAGTCAGGCTTGGACAAAAAGACGGAAGGGAAAGCTGCAGGAGCAACAGGCTGGATTGTAAAACCTTTTAATCCTGATCAACTACTAGCTGTAATTAAAAAAGTCATCCGATAAAGCAGGAGGCGGCATGAGCATCGACTTAAGCCAATTCTTTGAGGTGTTTTTTGAAGAGAGCCTTGAAGGTCTGGATGTTATGGAATCAGAATTACTAAATCTTACCCCAGGTGATTTAGATAATGAAACCATCAATACGATTTTCCGTGCCGCTCATTCTATCAAAGGTGGAAGTGGTACTTTTGGCTTTACTCATGTTTCTGATTTTACTCATGTTCTAGAAACCCTGTTAGACCAAATACGCGAAGGTACGCGCGAGTTAACATCAGAACATGTTAATTTACTTTTACAATCAGTTGATTGTTTGAGGGAAATGCTCGGTGATTTGCAAAATAATCAAGAATCAGACTTAACAAATGCGGTACAGCTGAAAGAAAAGTTCGAATTAATATTAGCTGATGAAAATGAGACAACAAGCATACAAGTCGGCACGCAACAACAGATTGTCGAGAGTGAAGATACACCTAAAAAGGGTGCGTTAGATACTTACGAAGTGATTTTTAAGCCGCAGCATCATTTATTTAAAACAGGCAATGAACCTATATATCTTATCGAGGAACTGGCTGAATTAGGCGAACTCGATGTAGTCGCTAATACTGAGCTAGTTCCTGATATTCATCATATTTCTGCTGATGAATGTTACTTCACATGGACCTTCTATTTAGAAACAGGTAAAGGTGAAGATGCAATCAAAGAAGTATTCGAATGGGTTGAAGATGATGCAGAAATTGCGATTACCTTGTGTGGAGGGTTATTTGGTGATGATACAGTTGATGAAAAACCTGTAGTTGAGCCTGGTATAGATGAGACGTTTACAACAGCTACTCCGTCAGAAAATAATGAAAATGACACCGCTACACCTGTAGGTAAAGGATCAACGAAAGCATCACCTACAGAAAGCACATCAATTCGAGTAAGCATTGACAAGGTAGACTCACTTATCAATATGGTGGGAGAACTAGTAATCACTCAAGCAATGCTTACTCAGTTGGGTGAAGGAGAAATCACTGAAAATAAAATGATGGCACTACAAGAGGGGTTGGCGCAACTAGCTCATAATACTCGAGACTTACAAGAAAGTGTTATGCGAATTCGCATGTTGCCGATTAGTTTTGTTTTTAGCCGTTTTCCTCGCTTGGTACGTGATACATCTCAAAAGTTAGGCAAAGAAGTTGAGTTGAAACTGCTGGGTGAGCAAACTGAACTAGATAAAACAGTGATGGAAAAAATATCTGATCCTATGGTTCACCTAGTAAGGAATTCATTGGATCATGGTCTAGAAACTCCCAAACAAAGAGAAGATGCAGGCAAACCTAAAGTGGGTACTGTTACGCTAAATGCATTTCATCAAGGTGGTAATATTGTAATTGAAATCATGGATGATGGAGCGGGTCTCAATACTCAAAAAATAAAGCAAAAAGCAATTCAAAATGGTTTTATCAATGAAAGTGATGACTTATCAGATGATGAGATTAACGAGCTTATTTTTATGCCGGGATTCTCAACAGCCGACCAGGTAAGTGACATATCGGGACGAGGTGTCGGAATGGATGTTGTTAGACGTAACATTCAGTCTTTAAATGGGTCAATAGAGGTCACTTCAGCACAAGGTATTGGCTCAACATTCACTATCCGCTTGCCTTTAACACTTGCTATTTTGGATGGTCAGCTTGTCACAATAGCTCAACATACGTATATCATTCCGCTTATTTCAATCGTTGAATCGCTGCAAATTGATTTGAATATGGTCAATTGTGTGGGGGGGGGATTAAACGTTTTACGCTTGCGAGATGAATACATTCCAATTTTAAGATTGCACCAAATATTTAATCATAGTGGTGCTATAGAAGACCTCGACAAAGGCCTTTTAGTTATTGTTGAAAGTGATAATCAAAAAGTTGGCTTACTTGTTGATGACTTACTAGCTCAGCAACAAGTGGTTATTAAGAGCCTTGAAGCAAATTACCAAAAAGTCGAAGGCGTTTCTGGCGCAACTATTTTAGGCGATGGACGAGTTTCTCTGATCATAGATATTACCGGTTTAATTAAGCTGGCAGGTCTAAAAAAAGCAGGTTCAACCGAGCTTGCAATTGAGCAGATAGAAAGTGAGGAAGCTTGATGGAAGCTGTTGTTGATGAGTTATTAGACTCAGCTGATGAACACCAAGAAGATAATATTTGCCAATTTCTGACTTTTATGATGGCTGGTGAAGAGTATGGTGTTGATATTTTGGCTGTTCAAGAAATTAGAGGTTGGGAAGAAATTACTCAGATACCAAACTCTCCCACTTATGTAAAAGGCGCAATTAATCTGAGAGGAACGATTGTACCAATTATAGATTTACGAGCACGTTTTGGTATTCCTCAAATACCTTATAGTTCGGTGACTGTCGTGATTGTTGTTAAAGTGGGTTTGCATAGTGGTGATAAAATTATGGGTATTGTTGTTGATGCGGTTTCGGATGTGTATAGCATCTCCGAGTCAGACGCACGCGATGTACCAGATGTAACCAGTACTGATAATACCGAATTTGTTCAAGGTTTGGTCAATGTCGGTGAGAAAATGGTCGTTTTATTAGATTTAAAGCGTGTATTGAATCTATCAAAAGACGTTAACCAAACAGACCTATAACGCATCAATAGATGAGCAATTTAAAAGTGTAAAGCCAATGATGGAATGCAATCAAATAAGTAAGGGTGGTAATTGATATGTGGGGGTTCAGTAAAAAATCGAGCACTAATTCTGCAAAATCAGAAAGTGAACTCATTTTAGAAGCTTTAAGTCGATCTCAGGCAGTTATAGAATTTTATCCTGACGGTACGATTATCACTGCAAATACAAATTTTTTGGCAGCACTAGGCTATCGGCTAGAGCAAATTCAAGGTCATCATCATCGCATGTTTGTGCCGGATGACCTTGTGAATACCTTAGAATATACTGAGTTTTGGTCACGACTTGCTCGTGGTGAGTTTATATCGGGTGAATTCAATCGCATCAAGGCCGATGGTAATGAAATATGGATTAATGCATCCTATAACCCAGTGCTAAATGAACAAGGTACTGTGACTAAAGTTGTTAAGTATGCCTCTGATATTACTGCGCAAAAGGTCGCAGCAGCAGATTCCGCTGGACAACTTGAAGCTATTAGTAAATCGCAAGCTGTTATTGAATTTAATTTAGATGGAACCATCATTACTGCAAATGACAACTTCTGTGCCACTACGGGATATCGACTTGAAGAAATAATTGGTAAACATCACAGTCTATTTGTAGAACCAGGTTATGCTGCAAGTCACGAATATAGAGATTTTTGGCAAAAATTAAACCGTGGAGAATTCTGTTCGGGAGAGTACCAGCGACTGGGGAAAGGCGAAAAACAAATTTGGATCCAAGCATCTTACAATCCAATTCTCGACCCGAAAGGCCGACCGTTAAAAGTTGTAAAGTATGCCACTGACATAACAGAGCAGAAGTTTGCGGAGCTAAAAGCAAAAGAAGTTGCAAATAGAGCGAATGCTCTTAAAGTTTGTCAAGCAAATGTGATGATCGCTGATAATGATTTAAATATTATTTTCATTAATGATGAAAATTTAAAAATGTTGAAACATCGTGAAACTGCTATCCGTAAGGTTTTGCCTAATTTCGATGCAAGCAATTTATTAGGGCAATGTGTCGATATTTTCCACAAAGAACCAAGCCACCAACAAAAAATGCTTGCAGCACTAAAAGATGTGTATCGAACGAAAATATCAGTAGATGAGCTGACTTTTTCATTAATTGCAACTCCTTGGTTAAGTACGGAGGGAGAGCGCATTGGTACTATTGTTGAATGGGATGATATTACCGATGAGTTAGCAGCATCAAGAAAAGCTGAAGCAATAGCTGCGGAAAACTCTCGTGTTCGTCAGGCGCTTGATACTGTTAATACGAATACGATGATTGCGGATGCTGGTAATAATATCGTGTACATGAACGAGGCTGTTGTTAGTATGATGCGCAATGCCGAGAGTGATATCAGGCAAGATTTACCTAACTTTAATTCGGCGAATTTATTAGGATCTAATATGGATGTGTTCCATAAAAATCCTGCTCATCAGAAGCATATGATTGAACGCTTAACATCTACCTATAGTACAGAGATATCAGTGGGAGGCCGCACGTTTGCGCTAACTGCAAACCCCATTTTTTCAGATAACAATGAACGACTGGGAACTGTTGTTGAGTGGCTGGATCGCACAGGTGAAGTTGCAATAGAAAAAGAAATTGATGAATTGGTATCAGCAGCGTCTAGAGGTGAACTTGATACACGTATTGAAGAAGCGGGCAAACAAGGCTTCTTCTTAAATTTAGCACAAGGCTTAAATTCGCTTGTCGGAATTTCTGAAAAAGTGATTACTGAAACAGCTGAAATGTTAGATGCGATGGCCCATGGTGATTTAACTAAACGTATTGAAAGTGAGTACTTAGGCTCATTTGATAAGTTAAAACGAGATGCTAACTCAACCGCTGAAAAATTAACGGAAGTGATTGAAAAAGTGAGCGTGTCATCAAACTTAGTTGCCAGTGGAGCAGAAGAAATCTCACAAGGTAATACCGATTTAAGCCAACGTACTGAAGAGCAGGCCTCTTCACTTGAAGAAACCGCATCGAGTATGGAAGAAATGACCAGTACGGTTCGTCAAAATGCTGATAATGCAAAGGTTGCAAATGAGCTAGCAAATGATACTCAAGCCAAAGCGAAGCAAGGTGGTGAAGTTGTAGAGCGTGCAGTTGAAAGTATGGCTGAGATTAACCATGCAAGTAAAAAAATCGCTGATATCATAGGTGTGATTGATGAGATTGCTTTCCAAACGAATCTTCTTGCATTAAATGCTGCAGTAGAGGCTGCTCGTGCAGGAGAGCAAGGGCGAGGTTTCGCGGTTGTTGCTGGCGAAGTGAGAAACCTTGCACAGCGCTCAGCTGCTGCAGCGAAAGAAATAAAAGAACTTATTCGAGATAGTGTTAGCAAAGTGGAAGATGGAACTTTACTGGTAAACGAATCGGGTAGCACTTTACAAGAAATTGTCGCTGCGGTTCAGCGTGTGACAGAGATGATTGCTGATATTACTGTCGCCTCAGAAGAGCAAAGCTCAGGTATTGAACAGGTAAACAAAGCAATTACTCAAATGGATGAGATGACTCAGCAAAATGCTGCGCTTGTGGAGCAAGCCTCTGCTGCTAGTGAGTCTATGGCAGAGCAGGCAAATGGAATGCGAAAACTGCTTAGCTTCTTTAATACAAGCGGTAGCAGTGGTATTGAAACGCCAAGAATTGCTCAGCGCCCAGCCGCAAAACCTGCACCTAGGATTTCTTCTCGTAGTGAACGTCTACAAATCTCAGCGGTACCATCAGGAGATGATTTTGCAGATAGTAATGAAGAGTGGGAAGAATTTTAACTGTTCGTTAATAGCTAAGTAATTTGATTTGCTTAGCTCACTCTAGGAGTCATTGTGGCGAAGGAATTTCAGCTAACAGATGGAGAGTTCGAACTGATTGCGAAAATGGTTTATGACGCATGTGGTATTGTGCTTGGTAATCATAAACGCGAGATGGTTTATTCTCGTCTCGCTCGCCGTATTCGATTGTTAAGTTTATCAAGTTTTGCACAGTACATTGACTATTTAGAGGAGCATAAACAGCAAGAGTTTAGCCATTTTATAAATGCAATTACGACTAACTTAACTTCTTTCTTTCGTGAGCCATATCATTTTGATTTTTTGCGAGAAACTTTAATACCTCAAATATTAGAGCAAAATAGCACGACTAAACGAGTCAGAATATGGTCTGCAGGTTGTTCTACAGGGGAGGAGCCGTACTCGATAGCAATGACCATTGCTGATCGATTTCCACCCTCTTGGGATGTAAAAATTTTAGCGACCGACTTGGACTCAAATGTGCTGGCAAAAGCCAGTACAGGTGAATATGCAGAAAACTCGATAACGGGCTTAGATGAGTCGTTAAAAAAACGCTTTTTTTTACGCAACAAGCAAACAGGTTTATTTAAAATTAGGCCTGAACTGAAAAGAAGAATTTACTTTAAGCGTTTAAATTTACTGCAAGATTGGCCCATGAAAGGGCCGTTTGATGTGATCTTTTGCCGCAATGTGGTTATCTATTTCGATCAGCCAACGAAAGAGTCTTTATTTCAACGTTATGCGGAAAAGTTATGTTTAGAAGGTCATTTGTTCTTAGGTCATTCTGAGAGTATGCATAAATCTCAAACCCAGTTTGTAGCACTAGGAAAGACAATGTACAGGAAAGCTTTTTGAATACAAATTTTGAGCGATGCCTAAAGGGCTTTGAGCATATAAAACGTTATTTTGATAAAGGACGAGAAAGCGTTGTTGCGAAAATATTGCCTGGTGAAGTTTATGTTACAAAGCAAAATGAACTGATTTCGACAGTGTTAGGCTCGTGTATTTCTGCTTGTGTATATGACCAAAAAATGGGCGTAGGTGGAATGAATCATTTTATGTTACCTGCTAACAAAAATATTGGTATTGATAGTTTAAGTTGTCGATATGGTAATTGGGCTATGGAGTTCCTGATAAATGAAATTATTAAAAACGGAGGTAGTCGAGGTAACTTCAAAGTCAAAATATTCGGTGGCGGTAAAATTATAAAAGGAATGGGTGATATTGGCGAGGGTAATATTATGTTTGTCTCGCAGTATTTAAAAAACGAAGGTTTCCAAGTTGAGTCTCATGATGTAGGTGGTCCTTGGCCAAGAAAAGTGTTGTTTAATCCGACAACAGGTAAAGCACACGTGAAAAAATTACGAAGTATGCATAATGATACAATTCAGCAGCGTGAATTCAAATACCTTCATGAAATCGAAGAGCAAGATTCATTTACTGATATCGAGTTGTTTTAGGAATGAAGATGATCAGGGTTTTAGTAGTCGATGATTCGCCATTAATCCGAGCGGTACTGACCGAGGTTTTAGAGCAAGCACAAGATATTGAAGTCGTTGCTACTGCGAATGACCCCTATCAGGCACGGGATTTGATTAAACAATTAAATCCCGATGTATTAACGCTTGATGTGGAAATGCCAAAAATGGATGGTGTTAGCTTTTTAAAAAACCTTATGCGTTTAAGGCCAATGCCTGTTGTGATGATCTCGACATTAACGCAACAAGGAGCTCCTGTCACACTAGAGTGTTTGGAACTTGGTGCTGTTGATTTTGTAGCTAAACCGACACAGCAAGTGGGAGACTCGTTACTTGATTACGCTATGATACTTCATGAAAAAATTCGCGCAGCAGCTAAGGCGCGGGTGCGATCCTTAAAACCTGCGACACCCCCAATATCTAAACCTGCTATTGGAAATTTTGATCATTCTAAGCTGGTGGCTATTGGCGCTTCAACAGGAGGAACCGAAGCTATAAAAGAGTTGTTAAGCGCCTTACCAGATACTTTTCCGCCTATTGTTATAACGCAGCATATTCCACCAGTGTTTTCGGCGTCGTTTGCTGAAAGAATGGATCGCACAGTTGCTTTAACGGTTAAAGAAGCAGAAAATGGCGAGTTAATAAAACCTAACCATGTTTATATCGCACCAGGTAACTACCATTTAGCTGTGGTTGGTCGTGTTGGTCATTTAAAGTGTAAAGTGTTGCAATCTCCAGCTGTTAACAGGCACCGACCAGCAGTGGATGTTTTATTTAAATCAATTGCAAAGCTCAATTTAGGCAATAAAGTATGCGCTTCGATTTTAACGGGCATGGGTGCTGATGGTGCGGCGGGCTTGCTCAAACTGAAAGAGCTCAGTGCTTACACTTTGGTGCAAGATGAAGCGTCATCTGTGGTGTGGGGCATGCCGCGCGCAGCTATTGATTTGGATGCTGCAGATAAAGTGTTAAGTTTAGATGCATTTGCTGCAGAAATTACAAACTGGGCAAAGAAATAATTTTGTGACCCTTTCGTAATTAGTTAGCAATTACGAAAGGGTGTGATAGCCAATAAAAGCGTCCAGGCTTCGCTTTACTTGGTGCGGTACAGTTATAGCGAGAACGCCCTTCACTAAGCTCCTTTTCGGCTTGTATCTCAACTTGATTGTCACTTAGCCAAGTAATCTTTGCCTTATTGCCAGCAATAAAACAGTTAAACAGTCGATAATTAAAATCCTTTTCTAGAAATGACAATTTCAGTGATGGCTTTGTGTTGTGAGTTACTGATTTGGCATCGACTTTAAAAGCGAATGGTAAGCTGGCTATTTTTGTTTTTAAGGTTTCTAAATTGGCGTAAATACCTGATGCTGGAAAACGTGGCACGCGAGTTAAATCTGTATGTTTACCCACAGCTCCTGAATGCTGCCCAATTCCTACAAAACCGAGTTCAGCTACCAGTTCTTGTAAGTCTTGATTAAACTCCCCGTAAGGGTAGGCTAAATATTTAAAGTTATGACCAATTTCTTGTTTAATTCTTAGCTCAGAATGGGTGATATCATGACGCATTCTCTCTTGCCATTGGGCAAACGATTCTCCCTCTTCAAGTACATGAAGATAATCATGTTTCGCACTGTGATTTGCGATAAATGCGCCAGTTTTACTTAATTCTCTTAATTGCTGCCAGTCCATAACGTAGCTTTTTCCCTCATCAATCAACTGTGGGTTGACGAAAATAGTATAGGGATAATTAAAGCGCTTTAAAATGGGGGCAGCTTGCGTGAAATTGTTTATAAAACCATCGTCAAAGGTGAGCGCAACAGTTTTGTCAGGTATACTCTTTTGCTGTTTTATTGCTTCAATTATTTGGTGCAGTGGCACGACTTGATAATCGTGCTCTTTTAAGAAACTTAAATGGTCACTAAATTCACTTTCAGACAAACTTGTTACTCGCGGTAATGTTTCTGAAACGTGATGGTATTGCAAAATGACTGCGGCTTGAGCAAGGCAAAAATACAAACTTAAAAATAGTCCAAGGCTTAAATGAAAAACTTTTTTACTCGCCATAAATCTTTCCATATTGGATTGTTACTTCTCGCGTGGCCAATGATTTTATCAAACATCAGTGTACCATTACTGGGCTTGGTTGATACAGCAGTGATTGGCCACTTAAGTGACGCGAGCTTTTTGGCGGGTGTTGCACTGGGCAGTATGGTTATTAATCTGCTTTTTTGGCTGGCAGGTTTTTTGCGAATGAGTACCACAGGCTTGGTTGCACAAGCTTATGGCCAAAATAGTCAACAAGGATTGATGCAGGAACTAAAAGGTGCAGCCTTACTCGCAATCTTAGTTGCGACAATATTACTGCTATTGAGCCCTTTCATTAGCCTTTTTATGGGGCATTTTCTTTCTGGTAGTGATGATGCAATTGGGCATGCCCAAACATATTTCAATATTCGGATTTTTAGCGCACCAGCAGCGCTGCTTAATATGGTTATTCTCGCGTGGATGCTAGGTACCCAGTTTAGTAAAGGAACACTGATAATTGTATTAGTAACTAACATCGCGAATATTATTTTAGATGTACTTTTTGTGGTGGTTTTTGAGTGGCAAGTTGAAGGTGCGGCTTTTGCGTCAGTGGTGGCTGATTATATCGGTTTGCTTGCGGCATTTGTGCTGTTAAAAGCACGTTTTACAAAGCATGCATTGTCGTTTGTTGCTTTGTTAAAAGTACCATTAAACGGAATGATGCGATCATTAAAACTGAATCGCGATATCTTCATTCGATCTTTATTTTTACAGCTCTGCTTTGCATTTATGACTTACTATGGTGGCTTTCTTGGCGATGTAACACTTGCAGCAAATGCTGTTTTGCTCAACTTTTTGCTGTTGGTGAGTTTTGCCCTTGATGGTATTGCTTACGCAGTTGAAGCAAAAGTAGGTCAGGCAAAAGGGCGGCAAAAAGCACAAGCGATCCATTTGTGGGTGGTGATAGGGCGTTTTTGGGCGTTTATATTTGCTTGTCTTTATAGTGTGCTATTTATGATTTTTGGCTCGGCTATTATTGGTTTATTAACCGATTTACCAGATGTGATTAGTACAGCTGAAAGTTATCTAATTTGGTCTATTATTCTTCCGCCTATTGCGAGCTTTTGTTTTTTATACGATGGAGTATTTGTTGGTTTAACTAGAGCGAAAGAAATGCGAAATACCATGATATTTTCTGCGCTAGTAGGATTTGCTGGCGTTTTTGCTGTGAGTTACCAATGGGGAAATCATGGGCTTTGGTTAGCGATGACTAGTTTTATGGCGCTTAGAGGATTAACGCTCGCTAAAAAATATCGCGATGCTTGGCGTTTTCGTCAGCTTTTGCAATAACTTGCGAAAAGCGGTTAGCGAAAATACCTAAGTAGCCGTAAATAGCAAAATAGAGTGCTATGGGTAATAACAGCAGGCCTCCAATTTGAAAGTAATGACTATTAAAGTAGCCATAAACAATCAATGTTGCTGCAATTACAAATAAGCCTAAACCGCTTAGAAAGCGCTTTAGGCTTATTTTAGGTTCATTACCTAGGCGGTAAATAGCCTGTTTAAACTTAATAATATGAGTGCTCGCCAGATTGGTGCTCAGTAATATCACGTACACCTGTGATCTCTTCAAACTTAGCAATCATTTGAGTCTCGATGCCATCTTTTAATGTCACATCAATCATGGAGCAACCATTACAGCCTCCGCCAAATTGTACAACTGCGATACCGTCTTGTGTGATTTCAACTAAATTAACCTGGCCGCCGTGATTTGCAAGTTGCGGGTTAATTTCGGTTTCAATCATGTGCTGTACACGTTCTTGAAGGCTTGCATCATCGCTAAGTTTTTTTGCTTTTGCGTTTGGTGCTTTTAGCGTTAACTGTGAACCCATTTTGTCTGTTACGAAGTCGATATCCGCTTCTTCTAAAAATGGTGCACTCTCTTCATCAACAACGGCATCAAAGCCATTAAATGGAAGTTTAATGTCAGTTTCTTCAACTGCATCAGCCGGGCAATACGAAACGCCACACTCAGCTTGTGCCGTACCTGGGTTAACCACAAAAACGCGAATGTTTGTGCCTTCAGCTTGATCAGCGAGTAATTTGGCAAAGTGGCTTTGTGCTGCCTCAGAAATGGTAATCATAATTCGACCTATACCTGACTAATTTACTTGGTTTTTAGTATATCACTTTTTTTGTTTGCTAAAATAGTGGCTGAAGTTGAAAAAAGGCTTTAACTTGTCTTATTTTTTTGCCGCTTCGACTGAAAGGAGTGGGTTTAAATAGTAAACATTGTTAGTGTAAGTTTGCGCAATAATGCAATAAATATAACCAACCTATCATTATGGCATCACTATGAAAAAGCTGTACCTTTTACTTATAACAGCCTGTTTGGCACTGCTCAGTATGCAAAGCTCAGCTAAGAGCTTAGATTTTTATTTTGACGAAAAAATTAATTTTGACCCTGCGATCCCAACACCTGAATCAGTGCTTGGTTACCAAGTGGGTGATTGGCATGTTCGTCATGATCAACTTGTAGCGTATATGAAGTTACTCGCTCAAAAAAGTGAGCGTATAAACTTAGAAGTAATTGGTTACAGCCATGAGCAGCGCCCTCTTTTACTGCTTACTATTACAAACCCATCAAGACTTAATAATATTGATGCTGTGCGTAAACAGCATTTAGCTCAATCAATTCAGGGGAATAACATTAAAAATGATTCACCTGCTATTACTTGGATGGGCTACAGTGTGCATGGCAATGAAGCAAGCGGCAGTAATGCGGCATTGTTAGTGGCATATTATTTAGCTGCGGCACAAGGCGAAAAAATAAATAAGCTGCTAGATGAAACTGTGATTCTACTTGATCCTTCACTGAATCCTGATGGATTAGCGCGTTTTTCTCAATGGGTTAATAGCTACAAAGGTAAAAATATTTCGGCAGATCCAAATCATAAAGATCACAACGAAGCTTGGCCAAGTGGCCGAACAAACCATTATTTTACTGACTTAAATCGTGATTGGTTGTTACTACAGCACCCAGAGTCACGTGCTCGTATTGCTAAATACCATCAGTGGATGCCCCATATACTTACAGATTTTCATGAAATGGGCCCGCACAGTACGTATTTTTTCCAACCGGGTATTCCATCACGAAAGTTTCCGTTAACACCGGATGAAAATGTGCAATTGACGAAAGATATTGCAACTTTTCATGCAGCTGCACTCGACCAGCAAGGTGAGTTATATTTTACGCAAGAAAGCTTCGACGATTTTTATATCGGTAAGGGATCTACCTACCCAGATATTCACGGAACAATCGGTATTTTATTTGAGCAAGGTAGTGTTCGCGGCCATAAGTATGACACCATTAATGGTCTTCGCGAGTTCTCTGATGCAATTAAAAATCAATTAACTACATCTCTGTCAACGTTTGATGCTGTTGTGTCTGGCAAGCAGGGTTTACTTTCTTATCAGCAACGCTTTTATCAAGACACTGCAAAGTTAGCTAAAAAAGATGATGTAAAAGGTTATCTAGTTGCTGGGGGTAAAGATAAGTCACGATTTAATGCATTTTTAACGCTGTTAAATCAGCATCAGATTAACGCTTACCCGCTTAATAAAGATGCAAGTGTTGCAAAGCAAACATTCCAGGCAAACAGCAGTGTTTTTATTCCGCTCAATCAGCCGCAGTACAGATTAATTAAAAGTGCCTTTTTACAACAAACAAGCTTCAAAGATAATACATTCTATGATGTGTCAGGTTGGAATTTGGCGCATTCATTTAATTTAGCATTTGCAGAGGTTAGTTCAACTCGTGCAGTTAAGTATCAAGAACAAGCTTGGCTGCCGACGTCGAATAAAGGTAATCAAACACTTTCACCAAATTATGCCTTTGCATTTGAATGGAATGATTACCTTGCACCGAAATTACTTTCACAGTTGCAACAAAACGGTATTGTCGCACGTGGTGCTATAAAGCCGTTTACAGCATCAACAACCAATGGCGAACATGCATTTGCCGCAGGCACAATTATTATTGCCAAAGGGTTGCAGCAAGATGAAAATTGGTTCAATAAACTACAAAAATTAGTAAGTAACTCTACTGTTAAAGTTCATCAAATTACCTCAGGCTTAACCACACAAGGCATTGATATTGGTTCACGCAATATTGTGCCTTTAAAAGCCCCAAAAGTACTGCTAGTAGGTGGGCAGGGTACAAGTCAGTATGAAGTGGGTGAAGTGTGGTATTACCTTGACCGTTATCTCGATATTGCAGCTACATTAGTTGATTTAGAGCGATTATCGCGAATAGACTTGGCACCTTATACCCACATTATTATGACAAATGGCCGCTTTTCGTCGGTTTCGACTAAAACTGTTGATAAATTAAAATACTGGGTTCAGCATGGCGGCGTTGTTTGGGGTCATAAATCAGGCGCTAAGTTTCTGGCTGATAAAGGCATTTTAAAGGCAGAATATCTTTCTAGCAGCGATTTGGCTAAGGCGTTTCCAACTGATAACTTAAGCTACGCAGACAAAGATAGCTATCATGGCGATAAGCGAATCGCTGGTGCAATATTTAATGCAAATATCGACTTAAGCCACCCATTGAGTTTTTCATATGAACGCAATACATTACCTGTGTTCAAAAATGATACCTTCGTTTTAAAACCAAGCACTAAACCTTTTGTGAACGTTGCAACTTATACGGCAGAGCCGTTACTTGCTGGATTCAGTCATGATAAGAACAATCAACAGATAGCTGAGCAAGCTGTACTTGTTGCGCATAACTTTGGCAAAGGAAAGGTTGTAGCGATGTCTGATAACCCTGTTTTCAGAAGTTACTGGTATGGTACAAGCCGTTTACTTAGTAATGCGATTTTCTTTGGTCATGCAATCGACTCGGAGTAAATATCTTTAATTAAGGGGCGAAAGCCCCTTTTAATGCTTATTTAATGGATCACTAATAGCGACTACCCAAACAGAAACATGCTTTACACCCGCTTTTTTTAATAGCTGTGTTAATTCATTAACCGTATTACCAGTTGTGATGATGTCATCAACGATAGCCACATGTTGATAAGGCTGAATTAAGTTACAACTAAATGCCCCTTTGATATTACTTTTTCGCTGTCTTTTATTTAATTCGCTTTGCGCCTTTGTGTTTTTAACACGTATTAAAGACTGGGTATCAATAGGAATATTCAAATTTCGCCAGATTTCTTCACTTTGATTAAAACCACGCCGGAAATATCTAAACCAGTGCAGCGGGACAGGCATTATGACCTCTGGGTGTTGCCAATTCTTTTGGTTGCTTGCTTCTTTAAGTTGTTGTTTGATTAACTGGCGAAGGGCATTGATATAAATAAGCTGTTTATTAAATTTAAGCCCTTTTAACCAGAATGAGGAGGGAGGCTGATACCAAGTTACCGCAAATAAACAATCAAACTGTGGTGACTTTAGTAATTTATAGATATCGGGGTGGTGAAGTAAATTTGCAGAATCTTTGAATGCGATACGTTCAATATCGCTAAGGCAAAAGCGGCATAACTTTGCCGGAGCAAGAAGTTGTTCACGGCAAGAAACACATAGGTTAGGTAAGACCCAATTTAATAATTTGTTATAAAAATTCATACAGGATTTCCATATCGCTAACTGTTAGTATAGCGGCAAAATTTTTAAGCGAGGAAATTCGATGGCAAACGTTGTTTTATTGCATGGTTGGGGGATGAACCAGGGCATTTGGCAAATGCAAAAAGAGACGCTTGAAAAGCAGAGTGATCATACTTTTAGTACATTAAATTTACCAGGATTTGGTGGTAATCAATTTGATGACTCTAAACAATACCAGTTAGAAAATGTAACACACCAGCTGTCAAAAAAAATTGAAGACAATTCGGTTTTGGTTGCGTGGTCACTTTCTGGCCTTATTGCCCTTAAAATGGCAGATCTTTACCCTAGCAAAGTAAAACAAATTATCTTGATTGCTTCGACTCCATTTTTTGCATCTAATAATGGGTGGCGTGGTATTGATGAAAAAGTTCTCGATACATTTATGTTGCAATTAAGCAAAGATCATAAAAAAACAGTTGAACGTTTTTTAGCAATTCAAGCAATGGGCAGTGAACACGCTAAACAAGATATTAAAGAAATTAAATCACTGCTCGGTGCATACCCAGATGCACAACCAATAGCGCTATCAGGCGGCTTAGAAATATTGAAAAATGATGACTTACGTGAACTATTTGCAACTGTTGAAGTGCCAATCTCTGGGATTTTTGGCCGTTTAGATTCTCTTGTTCCAGTAAAGTCGGTGCTTAAAATGAAGCAGTTAAATTCACATTTTAAAGCGGATATTTTACCTAAAGCCTCACATGCGCCATTTATATCTCATCCTCAGGAGTTTACTAACTTACTGTTATTCCACATAGAAAATCAACCTTGATAGATGGCGGCAAATTATTGCCGCCTTAACTTTATTTTGTGTGAAATTTGAGCGATAATAAAATAGTCAAAGGTGTTTTACTGAGAGGTGCTTATGGATGTTTCAAACAACTTGGGGTCTGCATTTAATGCTGGCTTACAAGGTTTGCAAAGTGCGTCTGATGGCATCACTGAAGCGTCAGCTAACATTGCACGTGCTCAAACCGAGCGAGAGAACGTTGAAC
>NZ_JBFKMX010000019.1:0-41506 GCF_041629635.1 Pseudoalteromonas sp.
CTTTGCCCAGCGCAGCGATAATTCCATTGAATCACGTGCTTCTTTTTCAGTTGCTGGGTACGGCGTACATTCGTCAAAAATCATCACGATATCTGAACCTAAATCACGCTGTACTTGCATTGCTTTTTCTGGTGAAAGCATAATTTTTTCACCGTTTACTGGTGAACGGAACATTACGCCTTCTTCAGAAATTTTGCGCATTTCACCTAAACTAAATACTTGGAAACCGCCTGAATCGGTAAGAATTGGTTTATCCCAGCCCATAAAATCATGTAAATCACCATGTTGTTTAATGATTTCAGTACCTGGACGAAGCATTAAGTGAAAGGTATTACCCAAGCAGATTTCAGCACCTGTGCCTTTTAGCTCTTCAGGTGTCATGCCCTTAACGGTACCGTAAGTACCCACAGGCATAAATGCAGGTGTTTCAACAACACCGCGTTCAAAAATCAAACGGCCGCGACGCGCCTTGCCATCTGTATTGTCTAATTCAAATTTCATAAAAACCTCAAATGCCGGAAAAACAGTCCAACTTTTACTCAACTTCATCAATTGAGCGTAAAATAATCGGTCGATTTTACCTGCTTTGACAGCACAATACTATGGATATAGGGATGAGATAACAGAAATAAAAGTGGAAAGTGAGATTTACGTGTAAAGCGATGTAACTGAGTTACATCGCCAGTATTTTTTAAACCAAGTGTTAAAGGTCTTTTTTCGTTAAGAACATCGCGTCACCGTATGAGAAAAAGCGGTATTTTTCTGCAATTGCGGTGTTATAGGCGTTCATAATATTCTCTTGTCCTGCAAAGGCACTTACCAACATAATCAGCGTAGATTCTGGTAAGTGGAAGTTTGTGATCATTGCATCAACCACCTGAAACTCGTAACCTGGATAAATGAAAATATCAGTATCGCCGTAGAATGGCGCAAGTTCACCTTCAGATTTCATCGCTGCTGACTCAAGTGAGCGCATTGACGTTGTACCAACGGCAACAACGTGGCCACCACGTTCACGACACGCTATAATTTGCGCAACGACTTGCTCTGGCACTTCAATGTATTCTGAGTGCATATGGTGATCTTCAATTTTATCAACGCGAACAGGCTGGAACGTCCCTGCACCCACATGTAACGTTACAAACCCTAAATCAACACCCTTTGCCTTTAATTTTTCAAGCAGGGCATCGTCAAAGTGAAGGCCTGCTGTTGGTGCGGCAACTGCGCCTGGTTTTTCACCATAAACAGTTTGATAGCGATTGCGGTCTTTTTCATTATCAGGGCGGTCAATATAAGGCGGTAACGGCATATGACCAATGCGCTCTAAAATATTAAGCACGCCCTCTTCACCTTCAAACTTGAGCTCAAACAATTCACCCTGACGGCCTTGCATTACAGCGGTTGCGCTCCCTTCTAAAATAAGTTCATTACCTATTTTAGGTGATTTATTTGCACGCACATGAGCAAGTACCGTGTGTTTGTCGACGACACGTTCAACTAACACTTCAACCTTACCCCCTGATGTTTTTTGGCCAAACATACGTGCTGGAATAACCTTCGTATTATTAAAGATAACCAGGTCGTTAGGCTTCACAAATTCAAGCACATCAGCAAACGTATGATGCGTAATTTCACCGCTATTACCTTCCAGCTTTAACAAGCGACTCGCAGTACGTTCTTCCATTGGATAACGGGCAATTAGTTCATCGGGTAATTCAAAGTTAAAATCAGCAACACGCATTTCGTATTCTCACTTGGTTGTCAGTACTCAGGGTGTACTTGGTTAAAGTGGCGCAGATTCTAGTGTTAGTACTGATTTAAATCAAGGAAAACAGCCCGAGCAAGACATAACCTACTGTATTAGAAGAGATAGATTTTTGACCAGATTGAAATTACCATTTTTACTTGAGTTAACATCTTAAACTAGGTATCTTTTTGCATTTGAAAATCAACGTTACCAAGGAGTGGTAGACTGATTTAGAGGTACAGTTTCAATGTCGAATAAGCTTAAATTACTGGTGGTTACACCAGACGTTAAGCTATCAACTCAACTTGTTGATGCGTTAAAAAATGTCGATGTATTTGATATTGAGCTTAAAAGTAATAGCTTAGAAGCCCTCGATTTACTTAAGAAACAATCTGTAAAATTAATTATCACAGATCTTGCGATTGGTGAAATTGACGGTTGGCGTTTTTCGCGTATGGTTCGCTCCGGTTTGCTCGCCACAGCTAAAAACACCCCAATCGTATTAATCCCACCAACTTACTGTGAACGTATCGCAGAGACCACAGCCCGCGCTTATGGTATTGATGCTATTTTACAACACGATAATATCTCAACACTACCGCATTTGCTCGCCAATATTTTATCAGAACATATGGTCAAAAGTAGTCGCTTACCGTTATTGCTAGTTGAATCAAATGAAGAGCGTGCGACACAGATTAGACAAGATCTAGAGTTAGGCTTCGCAATTACTAACATTGATAACTCAGCCGCTGCACAGACCCTGATTCAGCAATACAAGTATGCCATCGTATTAATAGATGCCACCCACGGCAGTTTTGAGCGCGTGAATAACTTTTTAAAACAGTTAAGAATTCACCGCCCAAATCAAGCCGTCGTGACGATAATCGATAGCCAAGATGCTAACTTTGCGGAAAAATTACTTTTACTTGGCGTAACTGACTTTATTCGCCTGCCATTTAATCACAACATCATCAACAAAGTATGCGAGCAGGCAGCTCGACGCGAAGATTTTATGGTGAGCTATGATGAGTTTGCCGAAAAAGTGGAGCTACTCAGTAAAAGCCAACAAGGATACAAAGATCTCTTCTCAGCGCATCAGCGCATATTGATGCACCTAAATACTGCGGTCATCGAAATAGACGCAGCTTACAATATTTGTTTCTTAAACCCTGCCTGGGAAGCTTTAACCGGAAATGGTTTACAATCAAGCATTGGTAAACCGCTAACAAGCTTTTTCCCGAACAAAGATGCGACTAAACTAAATGAACTTATTTCCTCCATCCAAATGATTCCTGGTAGCAAAGACAAAGTTGAACTACAAATAAAACACAAACATGGTCATCAGATCTGGATTGAATGTAAACTGCAATCAATTAAAGAAGCTCATGTAAAAAGTAATATTACATTAAGTATTGATAACATAGATGAGCGTAAACAAGCAGAGTTTAGCTTACAGTACTTAGCTCATCACGACACCTTAACCAATTTACACAATCGCTACTTTTTCGATCAGCAACTCAATCATTTTTGTAAAAAAACAACCGATAAACAAGAACATGCTTTGCTTTACATTGATTTAGATCACTTTAAAATTATTAACGATTCACAAGGCCACCAACAAGGTGACAAAGTATTGCAAAAAGTTGCTGAGCTGTTTGAGCAATGTGTTTCAGGTGATGCATTAGTATGTCGTTTAGGTGGCGATGAATTTGCCATTATTTTGGAGAATATTGACTTACTTGACGCTCATATGATTGGCGAAAGTTTATGCCAAACCATTGAGAGTGAAAGCTTTCGATTTGGTGAACAAAACTTCTCTATCAGTTGTTCAATTGGTTTAACTCAGATAAATGAAAATAACTGTGATGCGAGTGAATGTTTGAAACAGGCTGATATTGCGCTTTACGTTGCAAAAAGCCGCGGTCGGAATATTGTACATTGTTACTCAGAATCCGACGCTAACACCAAACAGATGTTGTCAGGGATCACTTGGGCGCACACTATTAAAGAAGCACTTAAAGCAAAATGTCTAACGATGCACTTTCAACCAATTTGGTGCTATAAAGAACAAAAAATCAGCTATTATGAAGCTCTGGTCCGTTTAATTGTAAATGATGAAATAATTTACCCAAACCAATTTATTCCATCACTTGAACTCGTTACCGATATCGATTTACTTGATCAAAACGTGATTGAAAAAACAATTGCGCTTTTGGGAGAATATCCTGAACTTAATCGTGTTGCGATCAACTTATCGCCACAAGCGTTTAATAACACCAGCCTGTTAAATATCATTGTGGTCAATTTGAAACAATATAATGTTAATCCTGATAGACTCACGTTCGAAATCACGGAATCCGCAAGTATTAGTAACCTTATAGCAACTACTACAATGATCACCCAACTTCAAAAAATCGGCTGTCAGTTTTCGATCGATGACTTTGGTACTGGTTTTAGTACCTTTAGTTACCTAAAACAACTGCCTGCAAATCAAGTAAAAATAGACGGCTCTTTTGTTAAAGATATGACCCAAGACAGTATCGATAAAGCCTTAGTAAATGCAATAAAAGACATTAGTCATTCGCTTGGAAAAACCTGTGTCGCTGAGTATGTAGAAGATAAAGAAACATTTGAATTACTTAGGGAAATTGGTGTTGATTATGCACAGGGTTATTATGTTGGCAAACCTGTTTCAGCGTCCGAAATTCGCAAACAAAAAACATTTCAACGAACTCAATCGCTTAACAAATTTTATAAATTATTTTAACAAAACGATAGGAAAGCGAACAAAAAATAGGCTAGACTATTCCCATACGGAAATATAAAAAACCATTCAAATGAGCTGAAGGATTGACGCTAAGAACGGGAGGGACTATGGCACTATTTATTTTTTTACTGCTTATTGCAAATGTCCTTATTTGCTACTTTTGCTACTTAAAAGCCTCTGAAAAAGGCTACCCAAAAGCTGTATTTATGGGGTTGGGAGTGATCCCTTATTTCAACTTAGTTGTACTTGTTTATTTACTCTTTTTACCAAACGTTAAAACAGAAAGTTTATTAAATTCAAAAGCCGCAAGTTAAGCGGCTTTTTATTATACCAATCTGCACAAGTAATTAGCCTATTCAGGTTGGTATTAGCTTTGTTGTTGTGATGCAACAAATGCATCAGCATTTCGCCTTTTCATCGCTTCAGCAACATCGATATCCACAATCATTTGACCAATTGGCATTAAAGAAATCTTAGCCAGCTTAAAATGCTGCAGGCCAAACGGAATACCGATAATGGTGATAATGCACATTAATGCACATAGCAAGTGTATAATCGCAAGCCAAAAACCAGCCATAAAAAACCAAATAATATTACCTAAGGTTCCAAAAGCTCCTGTTCCTATATCATGTTGCAATGTCATTTCATCACGCATCACAGCTTCTTTGCCAAATGGAAAAAATGAGAACTGACCAATAACAAAACATGCACGTCCCCATGGAATGCCAATAATGCTCACAAAAGCAATCAATGACACCATCCACCAGACGAGCCCTATTACGATACCGCCAAGAAAAAACCAAATTATATTGCCTAGTAGTCTCAATTTAAATTCCTTTCAATATGAGGTGACAGACTCTAAAAACTATAGCTTGTGACAGAGGCAAGCAATGCTTTTGCATCAATTTCACCTAAGACACACTTATTGATTTGCGTTTTATTAAAAATCAGCACTAAGTCTTCATTGTTACCTGTCACATTATCAATAATAAAGTTTACATACTGATTCTTGTTTAAACTTTTAAGCCCTGCACCGTAATCACATAAGGTTTGTGCAAGCGTATTGCTTACTACACGAACCTTTTGCTTACGAGCTTCGGCTGCCTGTTGCTGCTTTTCCCTAGCGGTTGATTTTATTTTACCTTTCGCTTCATCACGTTTATCTCGTACTTCCGCTTTTTCTTTTTCAAGCTTCTCAATTTTAGCTTCGAGCTTGGCTATTTCTTTTTCTAACGACTTTTCTTCGTTTTCTTTTTGCGCATGTCTACGTTCAAGGTTTAAATCACGACGCTCACGCTCAACTTCACGTAATTGAAATTCAATTTCCCGCTCTTGCTCAGCAAACTCTCGCATTTTATCAGAAGATTCTCGCAACACATCCATTGCATGTTGATAAGCTTCATTCGCCAACTCTACGGTCATTTCTGAAGCGCGTATAACAACTTCTTCATCTTCAAAGTCTAAATCCGGCTCGGTAAAAAACTGTCGCCATCCGCCAAAACTACCAGAAACACCTTTAGCACTAACGTTAAATACATAGCCTTGCTCAGCTAAATAAGCACCATTAAGCTGGCGAACCTTAATACCTTGCTCAGCATTTAGTGATGCTCTTAAAATATTATTCATTATTTGAATTTCACGCTGGCTTTTGTTCAGCAGCTCAGCTGAAGGTGCCGCCGCTAGCACCTGACTTGAAATTAATGCGATTGATATCGCTAAATAAGATAATTTCATAACCTATCTCCAATATTAATTTTTGGCAATTGATGACTGAGGCTGATTTTCAACCTGTTGTGCCAGTTCATTAAGTTGCAGACGAATTAGCGCCTGATCTTGTTTTCTTATTTGGTTTAAATCGGCAACTAACGCGCCAATATCTTCTTTTCGCTCAAGTCGCCCTTGATCGATAGCTTCTTTAACCAAAGCATAAGTCGCTTCTGCATTACTTTTTTGTTGCTCAGCAAGCAAAGTTTGCAGCTGTTCAAAGGTAACTGTCGGAGCTGCTGCTGGTTTATCAAAACTTATCGCAAAGCCAGAATCACTATAATTAATTTCAGCACGCACTAAGACTAAAGAGCACATTAGCACTGAGCACGCCAGTGCTGCAGATGCAAACCAACCTGCAAGTCGGTTGCCAATAGGTGTAGGCTTTGGCTTTTCAAACCAAGTCGCTTCCCTTTGCCAGTATGGTACAGGTGTTTCTTGATATTCACTTGCGAGCGTTTGCCATTGCTGACTGTTTTCGAGTAACTCTGAATAAACTGAATCTTGTTCTAACAAACTTTTCTCTTCTGCCGAAAGCTCTCCACTTTCTAGCCATTTTTGGAAAATAATATCTAAATTAGCCATTTAGCACCTCCAAATCTTGACGCAGTTTCGACAATGCCGAATATAAACGGGATTTTACTGTATTCGTTGACACCCCAAGCTGCTCAGCTATTTGATCAAAAGTAAAGTGTTGGAAAAACTTTAATTCAACCACTTCTTTTTGCACCCAAGGTAAGTCATTTAATAACTTTAAAACTTGTTTGTTTTGCTCAATCATAAACACCATAAAGTCAGCCGGTTCAGCTGTTTTGCTCTCTGCAATCAGCATTTCTTGTTGTTCCTCATCAAGCACTTTTCGTGCGCGATAAAACTCAACACAACGCCGATTGCTAATCGCAATGGCCCAGGTTTTAAAGCTCGACTCAAAACGATATTTATCCAGTGAGCGATAGATGCTCATAAAACTTTCTTGCATGATTTCGAGTGCATCATCTGGGTTGCTCACCATGCGCAAACAGCTATGATAAATCGGCTTTTCATATTGCTTAACTAATGTAAGCCACGCCCGTTTATCACCTTGCTGCGCTTTTTTTATTAACCCTTTTTCGCTTTGAAAGAACACATATTCCCCAGCTAATTGTTTCTCTGTTTATGTAGTCGAGCATAGTTCAAAAAAAGTTTTAAATTTTTTAATCTTTTTTTTAGCGAGCGCATTTTTCAGTAAAGAAAGGTTTTAGTTTGTCGCATAACAAACGGAAATCACGAATGCGACCTGAGGTTTTACGCCACAGAATACCAATATCACGGTAGGCCGTGTCTTGCGCGGCATTAAACACCATAGGTTTATGTGCAAGAATACCTGCATTAATTGCCATTTGCGGTAAGAAGGTAACACCAAGTTGTTTTTCAACCATGCTAAGTAAAGTGTGCAAGCTTGCCGCTTCAAAAGGGTTTATACATTCACTTTTACTGAGGTGGCAGGCACTCAGTGCATGATCTGTTAGACAGTGCTCGCGCTCTAACAAAAACACAGAGGAAGGTGGCAATAAATTAAAATCAGCAATACCTTTAGCCGCTTCATAATCTTTGTGCATCACCATATTAAATGTGTCTTGTGCCAAAATATGGGTATGGAACTTTTTAGTGTTATAAGGCAATGCGAGTAACGCCACATCAACCTGTCCTTTTTCTAATTTATCGAGTAAGTTGTCACTGGTATCTTCAATTAAAACTAATTCAAGTTCTGGGAATTCTGTGGCACATAAATGATAAAGGTCGGCGGCAATAAAGCTTGCAACGGTTGGAATAATGCCAATTGTAAGCTGCCCTTGTAGCGGATTTAAAAAGCTTTTAGTAAGCTCTTTTACACTGATTGTGTCGTCAATAATCTTACGCGCACGCTCAACGACTTCTTCACCAATCGCGGTAAACATAATGCTACGATTTTCGCGCTCAATCAGCTGACAGCCTAATGTTTCTTCAAGGTTTTGAATCGCACTGCTGAGAGTCGATTGACCGATAAAACACGCTTCAGCAGCACGGCCAAAATGTTGATGTTGGTGTACAGCAAGTAAGTACTGTAGTTGTTTAATACTTGGAAGGTTTTTCATCGTTATAACCGATTAAATTCTAATTAATAACGATAAAAACAAATTAATACGTGAAAATCAAATATGGCTTAGAAAATTTACTATTTAATTCTCTAAGCCATAAATTTAAGACAAAAAAAGACCCCATTGCGTGTTCACATATGGGGTCTTTTCAAGCTAAAAGTCGTTACACTTGAAGGCCAAAAATAGCCGCCAATAGATAGTAGATAACAATAGCTAATACTGCGCCTACTGGCAAGGTAATAACCCAAGAAACAACAATATTTCTTACAACACTTAAGTTAAGCGCAGCAATACCACGCGCCATACCAACACCTAGTACTGCACCTACTAGCGTTTGTGTTGTTGAAATAGGTAAACCTGTACCCGATGCAATAACAACGGTTGATGCAGCAGCAAGTTCAGCAGCAAAACCACGGCTAGGTGTTAAGTGTGTAATACCTTCACCAATGGTTTTAATTACTTTCTTACCAAGGACAGCTAAACCAATAACAATACCTAAACCACCAAGTGGTAAAATCCACCATACAAGCGCTGATTTCTTAACAATTTCACCATCATGTTGAACAATACTTACTACCGCAGCTAGTGGGCCAATCGCGTTAGCAACGTCATTTGAACCGTGCGCAAATGCCATACAACATGCAGTTACAATCATTAATATTGCGAATACTTTTTCAACGTTGTTAAATTGCATTTCTTTGTCTGCTGCTGGATCCATTTTAAGACGCGCGATAAGCACTTTACCTAAGATAGCAACAGCAACAGCAGCAGCAATGGCAATACTGTAACCTTCAACAGCACCAAGCTCTAAACCTACGTGCTTTAAACCTTTTTTGATAGTAACTAGCGCCATAACAAATGCAGCAAGGCCCATATAAATAGGTACATAGCGTTTTGCATTGTTAAGTGGTGCATCTGTATCAAAAATCAGTTTTTGTGCACTCATAAAGATAAGGTAAGCAATAAAACCTGAAATCGCAGGGGTAACAATCCAACTACCTACGATACCTGCTACTTTGCCCCATTGAATCGCTTCAGTTCCTACTGCAACTAGCGCAAAACCAACGATTGCACCAATAATTGAGTGTGTAGTAGATACTGGCCAACCAAGGTAAGAAGCAACTAATAACCATACACCTGCAGCAAGTAGTGCTGAAATCATACCAATTACAAGTGATTCTGGTATAGCAACGAAGGCCGATGAGTCGATGATACCTTTACGAATGGTTGATGTTACTTCACCACCAGCAAGGTAAGCACCCGCAAACTCAAAAATCATAGCGATAATAATCGCTTGCTTAATAGTTAGCGCTTTAGAGCCAACCGATGTACCCATAGCATTGGCAACGTCGTTTGCACCAATACCATAAGCCATTATAAATCCCACTACGGCCGCAATGATCACCAAAGTGGAGCCGTAATTTGCAATAATATCCATCAAGTAACCTTTAACTTAACTTTTTTAATTTAGTTTAATTAACGTGCTAGCATCAGTTCTAAACGTGAACCAACACGCTCAGCGATATCTGCTAAATCACCCACCCACTCAAGGATCTTATATAAGAACATCACATCGATCGGGTTTAATTCGTTTTCGATTTCACGTAACTGACGACGCAAAGTAATTTGCATCTCGTCGGTATCGCGCTCAATTGCGTCGAGTTCTTCTAGCATGTTTTCAACTAACGTTACTTCACGACCACGGAAACCCGTTTCTAAAAGTTCATCCAATTCATTGATGGCTTTAGAAGCTTGTTTTGTCGCGTCGATACAGCGGTTAAGGTAAGTGATAAAATCAGCTTGAATTTGCTCAGGGATTTCCATTTCACGACCAAGTACACGGCCTGCTATGTCCTTAGCTTTATTTGCAATTTTGTCTTGTTGAGTGATCAGCTCAAGAAGATCTGTACGCTCAACTGGCAGGAATAATCCGCGAGGCAATTGCAAACGAATATCACGTTTAAGCACATCCGCTTTGCGTTCTAAATCGCGAATATTTATGCGGATCTCAGATGCTTGTTCCCACTCTTTATTAAACGCATGTTGAAAAAAACTCGTTAATAAAGCACTGGCTTGATGAACTATTTTGATATGTTCTTCAATAGGTTTGATAGGAGATTTCGCAAAAACCCCTAAAAATGCATTACTAGCCATAATTGACCCTTAAATTTTAAAAGCGCGCAAATTTTACCGTAATCAGTGACAGGTGGAAAGGCTTTACCACATAACTATTACAGTTGATTTACGCAACACAATAAAAACACCAACGAAATGTATTCTCATCAATCCTTTGTTTAGCCTATCAAACAAATCAGATTACGCTAGTTAAAAAAATTAAGATCAATAAAAAAGGGGCTAAACCTAATGGTTTAGCCCCTTTCTATGAATCGACTTGGGGTTAGTTACCGATAATGTCGCGCTCAATATCATCTTGTGCGATATGACGAATATCTTTACCTTTTACGAAGTAAATTACGTACTCAGCAATATTTTGACAACGGTCACCAATGCGCTCTAGCGAGCGAACGGACCAAATTAAATCCATTACTTTTGGAATTGAGCGCGGATCTTCCATCATGTAAGTCATAATCTGACGCGTTAACGCTTCATATTCGCGGTCAACTTTTGCATCTTCTTTGTGTACACGGAATGCCGCTTCTGCATCCATTCGGGCGAAAGCGTCAAGCACATCGTGCAACATTTGCGATACATGGCGACCCATATTATCGATATTACCCAATAGCCCCTGTTGATCTTTCGCTGTAGACTCTAGCGCTACTTTTGCAATGCGGCGAGCTTCATCACCAATGCGCTCTAAATCCGCAATGGTTTTTGCAATCGCAACAACTAAACGTAAATCGCTTGCTGCTGGTTGGCGTTTTGCAATAATACGTGTGCACTCTTCATCAATACTCACTTCCATTGCATTTACTTTGTAATCACCAATCTCTACTTTTTTTGCCAGTTCAGCATTGCTATCGTTAACTGCATCAAGGGCTGAGTTAAGCTGTTGCTCAACTAAGCCGCCCATAGCTAAAACATGATTGCGAACGTTTTCAAGCTCTTGGTTAAAGTTACCTGAAATATGCTTTGAAATATTATGATCCATAACTTTAATCCTTACCCGTAACGACCAGTAATGTAGTCTTCAGTTTTCTTTTTCTTCGGCGTGGTAAACAAAGTATTAGTATCTGAGTATTCAATAAGTTCACCCATATACATAAACGCTGTTTGATCAGATACACGCGCCGCTTGTTGCATGTTATGCGTTACAATAACAACCGTGTACTTATTTTTTAAGTCGTTGATTAACTCTTCAATAACCAAAGTCGAAATTGGGTCAAGTGCGGACGTTGGCTCATCGAGTAACAGTACTTCAGGCTCAATCGCGATTGCACGGGCAATTACTAGACGCTGTTGCTGACCACCCGACAGGCCAAATGCGCTGTCATGTAAACGGTCTTTAACTTCGTCCCATAATGCAGCGCCACGTAATGAAGCTTCAACCACTTCATCTAATTTACGCTTATCTTTAATACCTTGCAGGCGCAAACCATAAACCACATTCTCATAAATTGATTTTGGGAATGGATTTGGGCGCTGGAATACCATCCCTACGTTACGACGCAGCGCAGCTACATCAACGCTTTTATCATAAATATTTTGGTTATGAAGTAAGATTTGACCATCAATACGACATGTGTCAACTAAGTCATTCATACGGTTAATACAACGTAGTAATGTTGATTTACCGCAACCAGATGGACCGATAAACGCGGTTACTTGGCCCTTTGGAATTTTCATGCTGATATTGCTCAGCGCTTGCTTATCACCGTAGTAAAGGTCTAAATCTTTAATTTCAAGAGCAGTTTGTTCTGCCGATAAGTTTTCTAAATCAAGCTGTAAGCTAGTTGCAGATTGATTAATTTCTGGAGCAACAGTAATCATTTTTACTAAACCTATTAAACTTTTATCACCGCAGAACAATTAGTGTTCTAACGACCTGAATTTTTCACGTAAGTGGTTACGAATACCAATTGCTGTGATATTCAGTGCCACAATAACTGCCACAAGTAAGAATGCTGTGGCATATACTAGCGGACGTGCCGCTTCAACATTAGGGCTTTGGAAACCAACATCATAGATGTGGAAACCTAAGTGCATAAACTTTCTATCTAAGTGTACAAACGGGAAGTTCATATCAACAGGTAGTGTTGGCGCCATTTTAACTACACCCACTAACATTAGTGGTGCAACTTCACCTGCTGCTCGTGCAACCGCAAGAATTAAACCTGTCATAATCGCAGGGCTTGCCATTGGTACAATAATACGCCAAATGGTCTCAGCTTTAGTTGCACCGAGAGCCAGCGAGCCTTGACGCACTGAACTTGGAATACGCGATAAACCTTCTTCTGTTGATACGATAACTACCGGTAGAGTTAAAATCGCAAGTGTTAATGCTGACCAAATTACACCAGGTGTACCAAATGTTGGGCCTGGTAATGCTTCAGGATAAAACAATTGGTCAATGCTGCCACCTAACATGTAAACAAAGAAACCTAATCCAAATACACCGTAAACAATCGATGGTACACCCGCAAGGTTAATTACCGCGATACGGATCATTTTAGTAATTGAGTTTTTGGCTGCATATTCGTGTAAGTAAATCGCGGCGATTACACCAAACGGCGTTACGATTACCGCCATTAACATAACCATAAATACGGTACCGAAAATCGCTGGGAATACACCACCTTCAGTGTTCGCTTCACGTGGATCATCACTTACAAACTTACCAATCTGCTTGAAGTAATGGCCCACTTTAGCAAGTAACCCCATATCGTTAGGTAGTGTTACATCAAGTACTTGATAAAGCGGAATAGTTACTAACTCACCCCGCATATCTTTTACAATTACTTGGTCACGTTTAGCAGCATCACGGAACTTGAACAGCTCTTTTTCAAGCACTAAATATTGTTCACGGTACGCTTTACGCTCGGCTTCAAATTCAGCTACTTTTTCGTGTGTTAGCTCGCCTTTTAAATCAAGCGCTTTTTCTTTTAAACGCAGACGCTCTAAGTCATAGTTAATATGACCAATTGGGCCATTTTGTAAATCAAGCGCTGATTCATTAAGGTCAACTGCACGCTCAACAAGCTGTTCTAATTCAATTAGCTTTTGCTCTTCAGAAACAGCTTTACCATCTTTAATTACACTTTCAATGTAACCATAAAAGTTACCGTTTTTGCTTCGCTCAAACACCGCAAGCTGACTTGGAGTTGATTGCTCAACAATGTCCGTTGCTAAAATCCAACGGAAGTCCAAGTCTACATATTCACGGTTACCCGTTTTTATTAGTAAACGCTCAACTTCTTCACCTGTAAAACCGTGTAACTCAACGTTTGCTGCTTTTAAACGCTCTACCGGGACCATTTCACGGTCATATATTTCACCGATAACGGTTTCTTTTGCATCGCCACGATGTAGTTCAAATTGGGTAACTTCTGCTGGCCAAAAGAAACCTAAACCACGACCGGCAATCATCGCAAGTAAGCCGATTACCGAGATTAAGCTGATACTTACAGCGCCACCTGTCATCCAAATCCAAGGTGAGCCAGATTTAAACCACTGCTTCATTTATTAAATCTCCTAACCTTACAGTGAACTATACTTTTCACGTAAACGCTGACGAACAAACTCAGCAATCGTGTTAAAGACAAAGGTGAAAATAAACAACACAAATGCCGCTAAGAACAGAATACGATAGTGAGTACTTCCCACCTCAGACTCTGGCATTTCTACAGCAATATTAGCCGCAAGCGTACGCATCCCTTGGAAAATACTCCAATCCATTATTGGTGTATTACCTGTTGCCATAAGTACAATCATGGTTTCACCAACTGCACGACCTAAGCCCATCATTACAGCAGAAAAAATACCCGGGCTAGCAGTGAGCAATACAACACGAACAAGTGTTTGCCATTGTGTTGCACCAAGTGCAAGCGAGCCGTTAGATAAATGCTTAGGCACACTAAATACAGCATCTTCCGCAATTGAGAAGATAGTTGGGATTACTGCAAAACCCATTGCAATACCCACAACCAGCGAGTTACGTTGGTCAAAATCGATACCAAGTTCATTAGTTATATAGCGACGCACATCACCATCAAATACCCAAAGCTCTACCGCAGGGCTTAGTGCAAATGCAATGTAGCCTGCTAATAATACAACTGGTATTAATAGCACTGCGTGGCTGCCATCAGGAATTCTGTGACGAATTGATTCTGGTAAGTTTTGCCAGAAGAACGCCGTTAATAAGATAGCTATTGGCGTTAACAGCAAAATAAGCATAATCGCAGGCAAGTGGGATTCAATTAATGGTGCTAACCAAAGACCCGCTAAGAAACCTAGAATTACTGTTGGTAATGCTTCCATAATTTCAACAGTTGGCTTTACAAAGCGACGTAGCTCTGGCGACATAAAATACGCTGTGTAAATTGCCGCAGAAAGTGCGATTGGTACTGCAAAGAGCATTGCATACAGTGCAGCTTTAATTGTACCGAATGATATTGGCACTAATGATAATTTTGATTCGAAGTCATCGCTTGCAGAAGTTGATTGCCAAATATAAGCAGGTTCAGGATAACCTTCATACCACACCTCTTGCCAAAGCGCAGACCACGACACCTCTGGATGCTCATTTTCAATATCAACAACAACAAGTTGATTACCCGCAAGCATTAAAGCGGCATTTGAACGCGGTGAAATTGAGAAGAAATCAATCCCAGCATCACTTACTTTGCCTGACCATAACTTGCTTTCACTGGTTGTATAATAAAGTGATAGTTCGCCTTCACTATTGGTACTAAAGAAAGTACGACGATAAAACTCACTGTATAAACCAGAAATGTTACTATCATTGCTTGCAAATGAACGGATTTTGGCAAATTTGCGGCCTTGATCACCGTTAATTTCAAACCATTGTGAAATTTCACCGTTATCATTTACTAACATCAAAGAGTTAGCGCCTGAAAGTAGCTGCATTTTAACTAAACTCGCGTTTTCTTGATTTGCTGCAAGCACCTGAATTTGAGTGATATCTTCAATATCGCGTGTGTTATAAATGTAGATTTTATTGGCTACACGGACAAATGCACGACTAAAATCCGGAGAGATTAGCAATTCATCAATCTTGCCTTCTACCGGGATCTCTGTTACTTCGCTTGACCATTCCATTTCACCAGAAAACATATTTTCTTCAGCTGATAACATGCTAAACAATAAACGTTTGTCTCCAGTAACGGCCAACACACCAAGACGGCTTTCTTCAACATCATAGCTAAAAGCAAACTGACGAATAGATGCACCTTCGTCATCTATCATCACTTCATTTTCACCTAATGGATAAGCGATACTTGGTTTAATAGTACGGCTATTGTTGGCAAAGCCTACTTCAAACTTTGGCTCAACAACTTTAATTGCACCATTTTCCAAACCGTATGCATACATACCTTGGTGAGGAGCGGTACGAGCAAAACTGGTTACAGAGGCATCAAACTCAGCATTAAAGCTAGTCAGCTTGTTGCCAAAGTTTTCACCTTTAATAGTGTAGTAACTTAATTCACCTGTGGGTGTAAATAGGTAAGCTATTTCACCTTGCTCTTCCATGCCACCGGCAATGTATTCTTGCGATGCTGGCAGTGTGAATTGGTTTCTCACTTCAACATGTGCTGAAGCAAAAATTGGCTGAACTACATACAAGAGATAAAAGAAGATCAACAGCAGTGCAATCAGTACCATTGTACCGCCTGCTGTAATACTGTACTTAGCTAATTTATCTTTGATCAGTCTGTTTCTATTAGTATTGAAATCAACACTTGGCTGATTGGAACTCATCCACTTGCCCTTTAAAAATAGAATTAAGATTTAGTTGCCGTGCATTATATTTTGTCAAGATGACAGAAATGTTACAAGTGCTGTTATATTTCGTTTTTATTACCGAAAAGTTACACTCGATACGTTAACAAAGTTTGACAAAATAAATTGGACAAAAGGCTGACAATAAACAATACTTAAACGACACCATACATCACTTTAACCCTATGAATTAGCTAAAAATTATTTCCTAAATCGTATGGTGCGGGTTGCGCTAATTAGATTAAGAGACAAGTATATGAAGCAGTTAGTATTAACAATTATTGGTCCTGACCGCTCGGGTCTAGTCGATGAACTATCCTCAGCAGTTCTGGCAAACCATGGTAACTGGCTTGCCAGTAATTTAAGTCACTTATGCGGGCATTTTGCCGGTATCTTACAGTTAGAGGTTGCAGAAGAACACTTATCAGAACTTGAAAGTGCAATCCATGCGATTCCTGATTTAGAAGTTAAGATTGAAGCGGGTAAAGAAGAGGTAACCGATTCAAATCAACTTCTTAATTTCATAATAACCAGTAATGATAGGCCGGGCATAGTACAAGAGCTTTCAAGTGTACTTCGCCATAAGGGTGCATCAATTGTGCACTTCACCTCCAAACAACAAAGTGCTCCCAATTGGGGAGTCCCTTTATTTAATGCCGAAGCTCGTGTTGAACTGCCTTCCGGCTTAAGTAAAGATGACGTGATAGAAGCACTTGAATCTATCACTTCCGATTTAATCGTGGATATTGAAACCGAAGCTTAAATAAATGGGGGCATTCGCTCCCATTACTTTATAAAAGCAAGGTTCTTGTTATAAATATTTTGCTAGATATTTCTTAAAAATAGGATCTTTCTCAGCTAATTGACGCTGTTCTGCTAATATATCGTGCAAAATTTGATTTGATGTCAGTGGATTTGCAAGCACCACACGAAATACTACGGTTGGTAAATTATCGTATTGATATGGCGTTAAACGGGTACGAGAAACAAACGAACGGCCCGCTTCACGCTGACGTTTTTGCATACTTGCTGTAAATCGGTTTAAAGCAGCATATATATCCAACTTAGTTTGTTCATCCGCAACATTAAGTACTTCTTTAATCTTTTCAGGTACATAACGGTAAGTTAATAAACAAAGCTCTGGTTCGGTAACCAGCTCAAAATCATCTGTTTGCTTAATAAGTTCTGCAAAGTAGCGTGCTTTTTCTAAGCTTTTATCAATTAACATTTCGTAGCCTTTACGGCCAATAATTGATAAACATGCGTGCACTAACATCGCCATGCCTGGACGACTGCCCTCAAGGGTATGTGAACCTAAATCCTTTGAACCTTTACGCAATATATATTCAGCATGATGTTCGACTACATTTACGGTATCAGGCTCTTTGAAAAGCACAATGCCGGCCCCCATTGGTACATACATTTGTTTATGTGCATCAATAGTAATTGAATCTGCTCGTTCACAACCTGCGAGCAAGGTACGGGCATTGTTTGATAGTAATGTTGCACCGCCCCAAGCAGCATCGATATGGAAATGACAATCAACCTCTTTAGCTAAATCAGCCATTTCATTTAGTGGGTCAATATTGCCAGTCTCAGTTGTACCAGCAACACCAACAATTGCCATTACCTTAATACCCTTTTCAGCTAATTCTTTAGCTTTTTCACGCATTTTAGCAACATCAACACGGTTATTTTGGTCTGTTTCAATAGAGATGATATTACTGCGACCAATACCAAGCACGTCAGCAGCTTTTCCTAATGAGTAATGTCCACGCTCTGAAACCAAAATAGCTAACCCTTTGTAACCATAATGCATCATAGCAGCGACTAACCCATCGCTGTTTATGCCATTAAAGTCACCATCAGGTTTAAGCAGTTTATTACGTGCAACCCAAAGAGCAGAAATATTAGCTACGGTACCACCTGAACAAAATGCACCAAGTGCATTTTTCGCATTGTGCATCCATTTACGGTAGAAGGCTTCATCTTTGCCATAAACCATATGGTGCATCATGCCTAATACTTGACGTTCTAATGGTGTAAAAGCTTTTGATGTTTCAATCTTTACCAGATTTTGGTTTAACCCCACCATCAATTTAGACAGAGGTAAAACAAAATGCGGTAACGCTGAGGTCATATGACCAATAAAACTCGGTGCAGAAGTATGGACTGAATGGGCAACCAGTTTTTCCATCAATTCTTGCGCATGCTCAGAAACAAACCTTGGCTCTTCAGGGATAATAGCTGATTGAAAGTCTTTTTCGATTTCGTGCAATGGTTTTTCAACAGCTGCTATATTTTCGTTAAGAAAACCAGCCAAATTACTCGAAATTTCTTGCTCAATTTTAGCCAAAGTCGAGCCCGGCGCTTCTGGCACCGTAAAAATCCGCATTAAGCTTTCTTCAGACGCTATTGCTGGGCGCACTGTTTGACGTGTTTCATCAACCATACTACTCACTTTACCCAAAAAGTGTTCAAACATATTCATAAAAAAAGGTGGTCAACTCTACTTCAATTACAAGAAAAAGTCTCGCAATTTGCACAATATCTCAAACTTCTGCTGTAAAAAAATAGGTATATTTACTAAAATTAGGTACAAAATAACATACCCCTTTGCTCGCTATACAGTAAAGCAGTATTTTTCAATTGCGGCAAAAATTAGTTAAAGCAAGGATTTGCATGTATTATTCGAATAAAGGAATTCGCTGGATATTATTAGTCAGTTTTCTTTTTGTAGCCAGTCTCTGTGGCTATATCTACTACATTTACTCACACACCTACAATGACATTATAAACAATGTCGATGCTAGGCTTTTAAATGCTGCACAAAGTGTGAAATTTATCCTTGGTGAAGATTATCATAATAACATCACGGGTCCTAAACATATCGATGCAAAAAGCTACTTGAAAAAAAGTAAACAACTCTCTGAGTTTGCAATGCAGTTAGAGCTTGAATATGTTTACGCTATGATACTCGAAGGGGATCAAGTTTATTTTTCAGCATCGAGTTATACCAACAACGATATCAAAAACGATAAACTAACTTATTTTTATGACTTATACCCTGAGGCGACTGAATCAAATATAAAAGCGTTTTACTCAACAGGCCCCGTATTTGAACACAGTGAGGACCAATGGGGACACTTTCGTAGCATTTTTTTACCATTCCAATCTGCTGATGGCCGCACTTATTTAACTGGTGCAGATATCACTGTAACCGATTTAAACGAGCAACTCACAGCCAGTGTAACGCAAGCAGTTATCACTGCTTGTTTTTTCTTTTTTATCGCCATATTAGTGGGTGCGCTTTATATTTACCTGCTAAAACAAAATTTAACGCGTGACCCAGCTACAGGCTTTGCTAACCATATTGCCTTGGAGCGTAAACTTCATCAAACACCACAACTGCACATGCAACTTGCAATTATTCTGGTTAGTGACTTAGAAGAAATTATCGGTTTTTATGGCTCGCATATCGGCGATACTGTAATGCATAAACTACTGACCAGATTAGATAAGCTAAAAAGTAATGAGTGTTCATTGTATCGTTTATCAAGTAATAAAATTGCACTGTTAACAACTCATATTAATAATCACGAGTTTGTTAGGCAGATTGAAAATTTAAATAAAAATACACCTATTTTATGCGATCCATTTATTTACGTGACACTGTGTGCTGGCATTGCTTCAGGTAATAAAACATTGTTAATTGAAAATGCACGCATTGCCGTAGAGCAAGCCAAGCGCTCTCGAGAGCTGATTGTATTTTATTCCGATGCGATGAACACCATTAAACATCAATATCAACACAATATTAAAATTGCTAAAGATGTACGTGAAGCATTCAAAACAGCACAAGTTCATGCTTATTTTCAACCAATTTTTTCAACCGATGGCAATGAAATTCTAATGTACGAGGGGCTTGCTCGCATTAAGATGAAGGACACTCTCTATGAACCTAACTATTTTCTTTCTGTAGTTAATCGCAGTCGCATGGATGGACAACTAACTCGCATGATATTCCTCGACTGTGTTATGCGTTTTCGCAAAACCGATTTATGTTGGAGTATGAATCTTACCGCACAAGATATGCTAGACCCGAGCCTTGCAGCCTTTTTTGATGATGAGTTAAAACGCTACCCAACGCCACAAAAAATCACATTTGAGCTAATAGAAACCGAAGCTGTTGCTAACTTTAATGAAGTCAAAAGCTTTATCTCTATGGTAAAACGCCATGGCGCCAAAGTATTTATCGACGACTTTGGAACAGGCTACTCAAATATTTCGAATATTCTTAAGCTGGAAGTAGATGGTATTAAAATTGATAGTTCATTGGTATCGCAAATAGTGAAAGATGAAGAAATCTTCTTGTTTATACAACATATTGCCAGCTTTGCTAAAAAAGTAGGTTTAACGCTAATTGCAGAAGGCGTTGAAAACAAATTAGTAGTAGATAAGTTAGCCCAAGCAGGCATAAATTATATGCAGGGCTATTATTTTGCTGAGCCAGCTCAAGCACTGGCTCAAGTGGAACAAGAGTTATCAGCTAAAGCGAGTTAAGATCGATTTGCAGCCGGTGGCTTTGTTGGCCACTGGCCCAATATTTACGCTCAAATGGGGTAATTGCAGTATCTGCACTGTAAGGCGCAACAGACACATCCACGCCAGCTAAGCCTAAAGCAAAGGCGAACTCATCTACATACGTTTGCCAATTACTCCTCACTTCAAGTTGACCGCCAATTTTCACTATATAAGGAAATACGGGAGCACCATGCCAGCGCCTACCGAGATGCTTCGCTTTCGGCCAAGGGTTTGGATACAGCAAATAATGGTGTGTCACTTGCCATTGATGTTCAACTACCAAGCGCCAAAAGTCATTTAAATCAGCGCGCACTAACAAGTACTGGCCATTTTCAGTTTGTTTGTATTCGACATCGTGTTTTTCAATACGGTGCGCCGACTTATCAATACCTATTACTAATGCTTCAGGGTGCTGTCGTGCAAGATTAGCCGTGCTCTCGCCCACACCACAGCACGAATCGAGAATAATCGGCCCGTTAAAACTTTGTACCTTTTCGTTTACTTCATCAAAAGCAGCTTGCGTATGTGCAGCAATCGGCTTTTTAAATTCAGTACTTAGATGCTTGCGCACCACTTCTTCTAACTTTTCATTTAGCCCGTGTTGATTCGAGCTAATACTTCTTGAATTTGCGTCAGACATATTTCTATCAGTGGCGAATGCCAACTCCTTTATCAATTAACCGATAAGCAATTGCAAATAAAATGCTAATAAACGCCACTATCACCGCAAATGCCACTGTAATATCCACATCCGAAACACCTAAGAAACCGTAACGGAAAGCATTCACCATATAAATAATCGGATTAAATTGAGATACACCTTGCCAAAAATCAGGGAGTAAAGTAATTGAATAGAATACACCACCCAAATAAGTTAACGGCGTTAAAACAAAGGTGGGGATAATGCTGATGTCATCAAAACTATTTGCGTAAACAGCATTAATTAAACCGCCAAGAGCAAATACAGCTGCGGTGAGTAATACAGTAGCAAAAATAACGGCAATATTGTGAATTTGAATATCAACAAAAAATAGCGACAAAATCGTAACAATAATACCAACACATAGGCCGCGCGCCATACCGCCGCCCATGTAACCGAGTACAATAATGTAAGTTGGCACAGGCGAAACCAACAACTCTTCTATGCTCTTCTGGAATTTTGTTGAGTAAAAACTCGACGCCACATTTGAATAAGAGTTAGTAATCACCGACATCATGATCAGACCCGGTACAATAAACTCCATATAGTTAAAGCCAGCCATATCACCAATGCGCGAACCAATTAAATTACCAAAAATAACAAAGTACAGTGACATGGTAATTGCAGGCGGCACAAGTGTTTGCACCCAGATACGGGTAAAACGAATACACTCTTTGATCCAGATGGTTTTTAAAGCGGTAAATTGATTACTCATTATTGTTCGCGCCCCTTTTCTACAATTGCAACAAACAGCTCTTCTAATCGATTCGCTTTATTACGCATACTTAATACCGTATTACCGGATGTACTTAATGCATCAAATACACCATTTAACCCTTGTGATTTTTCCACATCTACTTCGATGGTATGGTCGTCAATTTGACGAGTTGTGTAACCATCAAGTGAGAATGCCGATGTTGGCTGCTTTAAATCAAGAATAAAGGTTTCTTTATCAAGCTTTGCCAATAGTGACTTCATATTGGTGTTTTCAATAATTTGACCTTTATCGATAATCGCAATGTTTTTACACAACATTTCCGCTTCTTCAAGGTAATGAGTAGTGAGAATAATGGTAACGCCTTGCAAGTTTATCTCTTTTAAGAATTCCCACATCGAACGGCGCAGCTCAATATCTACACCGGCGGTAGGTTCATCTAAAATCAGCAACTGTGGTTTATGCATTAACGCACGTGCAATCATTAAACGGCGTTTCATACCACCTGATAAGGTACGAGCTTGCTTATCTTTTTTATCAGCAAGACCAAGCTGTGCCAGTAATTCATCAGCACGCTTGTGCGCCTCTGTGCGTGGCACGCCATAGTAACCCGCTTGGTTAACAAGAATTTGGTTAAGTGTTTCAAACTGGCTAAAGTTAAATTCCTGTGGTACTAACCCTAAATTAGTTTTAGCCTTACCAAGGTCAGTATCAATATCATGACCAAATACTTTTACAGTGCCTTTGGTTTTATTTACAAGCGAAGAAATCACGCCAATTGTGGTCGATTTGCCAGCACCATTAGCACCTAACAGCGCAAAAAAGTCGCCTTTTTCGACCGTTAAATCAATTCCTTTAACAGCTTGAACACCGTTACTGTAGGTTTTTTCTAAACCAACAATTTCGAGAGCTTTTGTCATTGTGTTTTGCGTTCCAATTTTGGATGGATTAATTAGCAGCCGTAGCCCCAACGTTTAGCTAACGTATGCTCAATAGATAAATGATCTAAAATGCGCGCCACCATAAAGTTAACCAAGTCATCAATTGAGCTTGGATTATGATAAAACCCAGGTGCCGCAGGCATAATGGTTACACCTAGTTGCGCTAGCTTATGCATATTTTCAAGGTGAATTGCGCTAAGCGGTGTTTCGCGCACCACCAGCATTAATTGACCTTTCTCTTTAATCACTACATCTGCTGCACGCTCTAATAAGTTGTCAGATGCGCCATGACTAATCGCCGATATTGTACCTGCGCTACACGGGCAGACAATCATCTTTTTAGGTGCAGCACTACCCGACGCTACAGGGCTAAACCAGTTATCTTTGCCAAATGCTTTAAGCTGATTTGGCTTGGCATTGAATAAGCTAGATAGTTGCTCCGTTGCCTTTTCTTCGTTGCCCGACAGTTTTACGTCTGATTCCGTATCAAGCACCACGCGGGCTGCGCTTGATACCAAAACAAATACTTGGTGATTTAACGAAATTAGCGTTTCAATTAATTTTAAACCATACGGCATGCCTGAAGCACCGCTAAGTGCAACGGTAATGGTTTCATTAAATTCATGGTTTTGCGTCATAAAAAGCCTATTTGTTGGCGAGCGCATCTAAAATACGATTATGAATATTTTCAAAGCCACCGTTACTCATTACCAATATATGGTCGCCGGCCGTTGCTTTTTCAAGTAGCGTTTTAATGATCTCGTCTGTGCTGTTAAAACATAGAGCGCCAGCCTTATTGGCAGCGTCTTTGAGTGACCAGCTTAGGTTCTCTGGCTCAAATAAAATCACATCGTCGGCATTTTCGAGTGACGCTAATAATGTATTTTGATGCACGCCCATTTTCATTGTATTGGAACGTGGTTCTAATACGGCAAAAATACGCGCTTGGCCCACTTTTGCTCTGAGCCCTGCTAAGGTTGTTTTAATAGCAGTAGGATGATGGGCAAAATCATCGTAGAGCTTAATGCCCGCAACCTCGCCTTTTAATTCCATACGGCGCTTTGGTGAAATAAACTCAGCCAGCGCCGCAATTGATGTTTCAACAGGAATACCCACATGACGCGCGGCTGCAATCGTCATTAAAGCGTTTTTAACGTTGTGCTCGCCAATTGCTTGCCAACTCACGCGCCCAACGATATCGCCACCAAGCAGTACATCAAACTCACTACCATCTGCATTTATAAGTTGATAATCCCAGTAATTGCCAAGTTGCTCTTGCTCACTCCAACAACCTTTTTCGATAACTTGCTGAATATTCACATCATCGCTTGGCCAAATCACTTTACCTTGCCCAGGTACGATACGTAATAAGTGATGGAACTGCTTTTGAATTGCCGCTAAATTTTCAAATATATCAGCGTGGTCAAATTCAAGGTTATTGAGAATTAAAGTACGTGGTAAGTAGTGTACAAACTTACTGCGCTTATCAAAAAACGCGGTGTCATATTCATCAGCTTCAATAACAAAAAACGGTGTTTTACCTATGCGCGCCGACAGGCCAAAGTTTTGTACTACACCACCAATTAAAAAACTTGGATCAAGACCTGCGTATTCTAATACCCATGCAAGCATACTTGCAGTGGTAGTTTTACCATGGGTGCCCGACACCGCTAGTACCCACGCATCTTGCAGTACATTGTGCTTTAACCATTCTGGGCCCGACGTATAAGGAATACGATTTTCAAGCACATATTCAACGCATGGATTACCACGGCTCATAGCATTGCCAATCACCACAATATCTGGTTGTGGTTTTAACTGAGCAACATCGTAACCTTGAATTAGCTCAATGCCTAAAGACTCAAGTTGAGTACTCATGGGCGGATAAACGTTTTGATCTGAACCAGTAACTTTATGGCCCAGCGATTTTGCAATAGCTGCGATACCACCCATAAAGGTGCCGCAAATACCTAAAATATGAATATGCATTGTTGTTAATTCTTGTCGTATAAATTCGATATGAGCTTTAAATAGATTAACAGTTCAATAAAAAAGCCCATTAGATTTTGCTAATGGGCTTAGTATGCCATAACTTACCAATTAGGTGTTAAATAGGTGAGCCCGGTGGTATAGGTAATGGTTTGAAGTTACCCTGCCAGCTTCCATTTTCAAGTGACTTGGTTAATACACTCGCGATGTGTTTTTTGAAGTTATCGTTAGTACGTGCATATTTACTAGCAATAAAGGTAATTTGACCAACTAACTCAGCTTGTACCTCTGGGTCGGTTTTATCACTAAGCGCTACATTTACTAAATAATATGCCGTCACCATTTGAATACGTTGAGATACTTGGTGCGCCATACCTTGTTTTTGGCTATCAAAAAATACTTGCTCACAAAGTTGAAATAACACATTGCGCGCACTTAACTGTTTATTATCTCGCATCGCTTGGAAATGAAGACGATTTAGACGCTGTGAATTTAACAATAAAGACAGTGAATGATTTGCAGAAACTTCCGGTAATGCTAGCGGATCAAGCGTAAGACCAGTGCGGCCAGTAAGACTTTCGCGGGTTTTGTACTCTCCGTAGGCTTTTGGTGTAATCACATCAAGTACGTGCTCAGGCACTACTAACTGCTCCGCTTCTAAGGTTGTTAATAGCGCACTTAGTGCTTCTTTTTGCTTAACTACAGCAACAAGCTTGTTGCCTTTAAAAGTATCACCACTACGTAATTCATAATCGTAATCAATGCCTGCAATCAATTTAACCGCAGCTTCTGTTTGATAACGATGGAATAAATAAAGTGGAATAAACACTTCTTCTAGCTGCGATAGCGCCGTACCATTTTTAATATTATGAAGGCCAAACTTCGCCATCGCTTTTTCGCGAATAGAAAGCACTCGGTGGAGCTCTTGGCTTGGGTTTTCGCCGTTATCCCACAAATGTGCTGTTGGGTGTGCGCCGCCTTTAGCGCGTGCATCGCTATCGGAAATAAACTCAAGGCCAAGGCGTTTGTTTTCCGCTAAGATTTTTTCAAGCTCTTTTGCTTCAGTCAAAATCGGAAAATCAGAGTAACCATATTTCACAACTTGAATATCCCACACACCTAAGCCTTTGCCATAGCCATTTTCAGTGTTAAAGCTACCGTCGTCATTAAAACTCACTAAAGGATGCGGATAATCCATCACCGATGCGCGGTCTTTTACTGACGCAGAAAAGTTATGCGCAATGCCTAGGGTGTGACCTACTTCATGAGCACTTAACTGGCGAATACGGTCAAGCGCCATCGCATGCAGCTTTTCGACGCTTTCATCACCTTTTAAATAAGGTGCTGCCAGTGCTTCTGCAATCAAAATATCTTGGCGTACACGCAGTGAACCTAGGGTTACATGACCTTTAATAATTTCACCTGTGCGCGGGTCGATAACACTTGAACCATATGACCAACCACGAGTTGCACGGTGCACCCATTGGATCACGTTATAACGAATATCCATTGGGTCGGCTTTTTCAGGTAGAATTTTTACTTGATACGCATTTTTATAACCCGCTGCTTCAAAGGCTGCTTGCCACCATTTTGCACCATCGAGTAAAGCTGTTTTTACCGGATCTGGCACACCTGGGTCGAGGTAGTAAACAATTGGTTTAACGGCTTCGGAAATTTCAGCTGTTGGATCTTTTTTCGCTAAGCGATGTTTTGGAATATAACGCACATACATCGACTCTGATAAAGGCGCCGCATAGTCTTTGTATTCTTCGCTCCAAAACCCCGATTGCGGATGGAATTTACGCGGTTTAAAACCATCATCCGGTAGTTCAATTAACGAATGATGTAAATGTACTGAAATAGCATATGGATCTGGCGCTACTTGTTTTATGTATTTACCCGGCTTTGTACCATTAAAACTAACAATCGCTTCTAACTCAGTATTTTTAGCAAACGACTTAGAACGCGGCATGTAAACAGCGCTTTTACTTTTATCAAGGCTAAAACTACCTTGTTGCTGGCTTGCAAGCGTGCGACTAACACCATGCACATCCGATAGTAAATAAGGTGTGTAATCAATTAACACACTATCGTTATTTGCTGCTTTAATTTCAAAACCGTGCAATACGCTAGAAGCAAATGCTTCACGAATACTTTGCTGTTCAGCTGCATTTGAGCTGTTAGCACGGTAGTAAGTATTATTTTGCTTTAATAAAAGCTTATTACCGTGTTTTTCGAACTGCACAATTTTGGTGTCGCCCAACTGACCTCGGTCAAGACCAATATCATTCGACCCTAAGCCGTAAGGCATGCTTAATTGTAGTAAAAACGCTTGGTTAAATTTATCTACTTCTAAATAAACTTTGCCCGAAGTATTGTCATAATAAAAGGTAAAATAACCCGGGTAACGATTCATTTCATTAGTAAATGCATCAATGGGTTTCAGGGTTGCCTGCGCTTTTGGTATACTTAACAGTAACAAAGCACAGATCAGCAGAAATGGTTGTACTAATCTTTGCATCTTTCTTTGTTATTTCATTATCAATGGTGCATGGTGCTTAAATGATACACAAGCTAATGTACAATTGTATACAAATTTAACTGAGCGCTACCGAAAGGTTGCCTGTTGCCACCCTCTCACTTTATGTGGCAATAAGCTAATAGTCAGGATTATATAATGCGTAGACTTCCACCAGTATTGATCGAAGACGGCTGTCCTCGTGATCTTTTATCATTGATCAGAACGATTCTTGCTGCTTGTAAGGAAATTTCATTCCGCGTAAGCCAAGGTGAATTATCAGGTGTTTTAGGTTCAACCTTAGATGAAAATATTCAAGGTGAAACGCAAAAGAAACTTGATGTTTTATCGAACCAGTTACTTAAAGATATTCTACTTGAGTCTGGCTACGTAAAAGCCATCGCATCTGAAGAAGAAGATTATACTGTTGCTGGCAACCCAGATGCTGAATATATCGTTGCATTCGACCCACTTGATGGTTCATCAAATACCGATATTAATTCGTTAGTTGGTACTATCTTCTCAATTATGAAAGCGCCAAAAGACAAAGCTGCTGACGATCAAAGCATTTTCATGCAAGCGGGCAAGCACCAAGTGGCTGCAGGTTATGTACTGTATGGTCCATCTACTATGTTGGCGCTCACCATTGGTAAAGGTACGCGTTTATTCACATTAGATAGAACGCACGGCAGTTTCTTACTTACTGAAGATAAAGTAGCTATTCCTGAAGACACTAAAGAATTCGCAATTAATGCATCAAATCAGCGCCATTGGATAACACCAATGCAAAACTATATTGCTGATTGCCTTGCTGGCGAAGAAGGTCCACGCAAGAAAAACTTCAATATGCGCTGGATTGCCTGCATGGTAGGTGATGTTCACCGTTTATTATGTCGCGGCGGTTTATTTACTTACCCAGAAGACACAAAAAATCCAGAAAAACCATTTAAGCTGCGCTTACTTTATGAAGCAAACCCAATGGCAATGCTAGTAGAGCAAGCTGGCGGTGTTGCATATGCAGGACTTGACCGTATTTTAGATATTGAACCGCAAGAAATTCACCAGCGTGTTGCTGTTACCATGGGTTCAAAAAATGAAGTAGAGATTTGCTTGGATTATCACAAGTAAGCACTCTTTATTTTGAGTATTAAAAAACCGCGATTTACGCGGTTTTTTATTTGGGAATCTTATAAGTTTGAATCAAGCTACTTTTTGGCAGCTGGTGTAATCAACACTTACTTTAATAGTTAATTCTTGCTGTGATTGTGTGATTACATCTTTTGCATGACATACACATTTACCACATTGACTGCCTACACCTAAACAGCCACGCACATCTCGCATAGAATCCATACCATCGGTTACGGCCTGTTTAATCTGTTTTTCAGTAACTGCATGACAAATACAAACGTACATAATAAGTGAGTGCTTTTAAAGTTAATTACACTACAAATTTTAATGCTATTGAGAATAATTTTCAATAATATTAATAACTGTAAAAACAGCTATTTACAAAAAAGCATTAATAACCCCATTTTTGTCCCTTCAAATTTGTCCATGCTCGGCAAACGAATGAGTATTACCTGCAGCGATTATGATGTGATCTAAAATACTCACATCAATCAAACCAAGCGCGTCTGAAAGTCGCTTTGTAATTAATTTATCTGCCTCTGAAGGCTCAGCAATACCACTTGGATGGTTATGCGCTAAAATCACATTAGCCGCATTGTATTTAAGCACTGTGGTAACAACCTCTCTTGGGTAAACCGATGCCGCATTGATAGTACCTTGAAATAAATTAATCGATTTAATGAGTCGGTTTTGGCTATCGAGTAACAGCAAGTAAAAACATTCTTTGTGCTCTTTTTGTAATTCACACTTTAAATAATTGATTACCGAATAAGGCGAATCAAATACGGCTTCTCGCTTAAGTTGCTCAGCAAAGAATCGTTTACTCAATTCAAGCACAGCTTGCAACTGTACATATTTTGCAGGCCCCAGTCCCAATTGTTGGCAGAATGAATCACACTCTAGAGAAAAAAGTTGACCAAGCGAGCCTTGTTGTTTGAGTAATGTATCAGCTAACTCAATGGCATTAAGCCCTTTAATACCGGTACGTAAAAAAATCGCCAGTAGCTCGGCATCGGTTAAGCTTGATGCACCTTTATTTAATAACTTTTCTCTTGGCCTTGCCTCGAGGGGCATTTGGTTTATTTGCATTTAACAGTCCTTGTTAAGCTATTTGTGTTCATTTAATAGTATAGCCAGCCTCGCCAAAAATTATGGAAAATGGTATGGTTTAGCTAATTTAAAAAATGTCATTAATTATTATGTCGAAGAAAATAGTATTGGGAATTACAGGCGGAATTGCTGCTTATAAATGTGCTGAATTAACAAGGCGTTTAACCGAAAATGGCGCGCAAGTTAAGGTGGTAATGACCGACTCTGCGCAACAGTTTATAACCCCGCTTACCATGCAAGCCGTATCAGGAAACCCCGTTTCGACATCCTTGCTTGACCCAGCTGCAGAAGCAGCAATGGGCCATATTGAATTTGCTAAATGGGCTGATCTTATTTTAATTGCACCAGCCAGCGCTAACACCATCGCCAAAATGGCACATGGTATGGCCGACGATCTATTAACCACCTTGGTACTCGCGACACCGGCTAAAGTAGCGATTGCACCGGCGATGAATCAGCAAATGTACGCCCACCCTGCAACCCAGCAAAACTTACAAAAATTAAGTGATTATGGAGTTTCCATTTGGGGACCTGCCAGTGGCGAACAAGCCTGTGGCGATGTAGGTAAAGGCCGTATGTTAGAGCCAAACGAGCTAGTTGAGTTGTGTTTAATGCGCGAAGATACTCCACTGCTTGCAGGTAAAACCGTTACTATCACAGCGGGTCCAACTCGTGAAGCGCTTGATCCTGTGCGTTTTATCTCTAATCATAGTTCAGGGAAAATGGGGTTTTCACTGGCGCGTGCAGCAAAAGCGCTAGGAGCTAATGTAAACCTAATTAGTGGCCCAGTGAATTTAACCACACCGAGTGAAGTAAATCGTTTTGATGTAGAAAGCGCACAGCAAATGCATGATGCTGCGATGGAGTTAGCTGTTAATTCAGATGTATTTATTGGCTGCGCTGCTGTTGCCGATTACAAGGCAACGACAACTGCAAATAATAAAATAAAAAAACAGGGCGATACCATGACTATTGAGCTCAGCAAAAACCCTGACATTATCGCCTCAGTTGCAGCGCTTGAAGCAAATCGCCCGTTTACAGTAGGCTTTGCTGCCGAAACAAATGATGTTGCAAACTATGCCAAAGGCAAACTAAAAAATAAAAATCTCGATATGATTTGCGCTAATGATGTGTCCGATTCTAGCATTGGTTTTAATAGTGAAAACAATGCGATGACGCTCTTTTGGCCGGAGGGTGAACGCCATTTATCACTGCAATCAAAACAACAAATTAGTCATTTAATATTGAAAGAAATCGCGTCAAAACTCGCAGCTAAAAAGTAAAAAAACTGGCATCTAAAATCAGAAGTAATTAAGATAAGCGCCTCTTGAGGTTGATAATAATGATAAGAAGTAAGGGATAAAAATGCCTGCCACAAAACGTAGTAATCGCAAGGAAGAAATCTTACAAGCACTTGCGCAAATGCTTGAAACCAGTCCAGGACAGCGTATCACCACGGCAAAACTAGCATCTGAGGTAGGTGTTTCAGAAGCGGCGCTTTACCGCCATTTTCCTAGCAAAGCACGTATGTTTGAAGGCTTAATCGAGTTTATTGAAAATGCACTGCTTTCTAATATCAATATTATCTTAGAAAAAGAAAAAGACACCCACAGCCGTATTCATAATATTTTATTGCTTCTTCTTAGTTTTGCTGAGAAAAATCCGGGTATTACACGTATTCTTACTGGTGATGCATTGCAAGGTGAACAAGAGCGTTTACGTGAGCGCATTCAAAGCTTATTTGAAAAGTTAGAAACGCAACTAAAGCAAGTATTACGCGAACGCAAATTACGCGAAGGTAAAACCTTTACCCTTGCTGAAGAGCAACTTGCTAACCTTTTACTTGCTTACGTAGAAGGTAAAATGAACCAATTTGTGCGTTCTGATTTTAAAGCAAAACCAACCGCGCAATTTGATGCTCAGTGGTCACTTTTCACCTTAGCTTGGCACTAATCCCCTCGCGTTGAAGTAAACGATTTACTTCAACGTACAATTTTGCGACTTATCGCATTCTCTTTCTTCTTTTTGGTTTCTGTTTACACTAGAGCTAATAATTAGCACTAGGTAATCATTAATGAAACTCGCGTTTACACTTTCAAGCTTAGCGTTAGCAACTAGTTTTGCATTAAGCGCCAGCGAATCTCTTCAATTTAAAGACGTGTTTGATTTTAAATACGCAAAATCTACCCAACTTTCAGAACAGGGAAATTTACTCGCATTTAGCGCAAGCCCTTATCGCGGTAACAGCGAAGGACAGGTTTACACGCTAAATAACAAGGCGCTACTTGCAAGCGTTGAGCGAGGTACATCACCGATTATTAATAAAAATGAGAAATGGGTCGCGTTTACCGTTAAACCTGACTTACTAGCCAGTGAAAGTGCATCAAAAGATAAAAAGAAAAAGCTAAAAAATGATTTATCTTTAGTAAATACCAGTTCAGGTGAGATCATCACTTTTGAACGTGTTGAAGACTTTGCCATTTCAAATGATGGAAACTGGCTGGCTTACCGCACTGAAGTTAAGAAAAAAGACGAAACAGAAAGTGATAAAAAAGCAGATAAAAAATCAAAAGACAAAGACGATAACGACGCGAAATTAAAAGCGGATAAAAAAGATAAAGTTTACACCCTTAACATTGTGAACTTAACAAACGAGCAAAAACATTCGATTGAAAACGTACTTTCTTACGCCATTGCACCAAGTAGCACGCAGCTTGTTGTGAGCCAAGTAAGCAAAGAAGGCGATAAAAACGCCATTAGCCAAATTGCCCTACCAAATTTTGAATCGAGCAGCTTATTTACCGAGCCCGGCGTTGTAGCTAACAAACTCGTATGGCACCCAGTTAATGATGTTCTAGCGCTTTCGGTAGGTAATTACGTTAATGATGATTCACGCCGTCGTGAGCATTCACTTTACTTATGGCAAAGTGAAAGCAATCAGTTAAAGCAAATCGATACACCTATCGAAAATTGGTTTATTGGTAAAACAGCTCAACTGAAATGGTCTGAAACTGGTGAGCGCCTTTATTTTGAGACTCGCCCTTTACTCTCAGCAAAAATTGAACAAAAAAAATATAAAGAGCAAAACGACCTTTATGATTACGATGTGATTCGTGACCAAAAAGGTTTAAAAGTATGGCATCACAAAGATGCTGAAATTAAGCCGCGCGAAATTCAACAATGGAATGAAAAGAATAAAAATCGCCATTACCAAGCAGTATTCCATTTAAATAGTGGTAAAGCCGTACAGCTCGAAACTGAACTGGTAACGGATGTAAGCCTGCACACTGAAAAACAATTTTTACTTGGTTATAGTAATAAGCCGCATCTTCAAAAAATTATGTATGATGGTTTCTTTGCTGATTACTATGCGGTAGATACTAAAACAGGTAGCAGCGTTAAAATTAGCGAAAACACCCGCGAGCGACCTACCCTTTCACCAAATGGTAAATTTGCCGCATACTTTGATAAAGGCCAAGTTCAGCTTAAATCTCTTAAAGACGCCAAGCTTAACGCTATCACCAAAGGCATTCGAGCCACTTTTGGCGACGACCAACACGATTATCCAAGTGAACAACCTGGCTATGGTTTTGCAGGCTGGAGCAGCGATAGTAATACCCTTTATGTATATGACAAATATGACATTTGGGCATTTGATGTAAACACGCAGCAAGGCGCGCGTTTAACTCATGGTTATAAGAGCGAAACACGTTATCGCGTTAAAAACTTAGATAAAAACAAACTATCTTTTGATTTAAACGATACCTTATTACTTTCAAGCTTTAACCTAGAGAATAAACAAACCGGCGTTGTAAAACTTAATTTAGCAAACAATCAGCTAGAACAGGTTTTGGCTGGCGAAGCGCGTTTTGACCTAGTAAAGAAAGCCAAAAATGCCGATGCGCTAATTTATACACGCCAGAGCTACCATGAATTTCCTGATTTTTGGTTAAGCGACACATCGCTTTCTACCGCTACAAAATTAACTAACCTGAACCCACAAAAAGAGAATTTTGCATGGGCAAGTAAACCTGAACTGGTAAAATACAAAGGCTTTGACGGTGAAGATTTACAAGGCGTATTAATTAAACCTGCAGGCTATAAAAAAGGCGATAAAGTGCCTGTGGTAATTTATTTCTACCGCTATATGAGCCAACGCATGTATGACTTCCCGAAAATGGAGTTAAACCACAGACCAAATTTCCCAATGTTTACATCAAATGGTTACGCTATCTTCTTACCTGATATCCGTTTTGAAGTTGGTCACCCAGGTAAATCATCTACTCAGACTATGATTAACGCAGCACAAAAACTGATTGATATGGGTGTGGCTGACAAAGACAAAATTGGTTTACAAGGTCACTCATGGGCAGGTTACCAAAGTGCCTTTATGGTAACGCAAACTGACATGTTTAAAGCGGTTGTATCGGGTGCACCAGTATCAAACATGACCAGTGCTTACAGCGGCATTCGTTTAAAATCAGGCCTTGCACGTCAATTCCAGTACGAAACTGGACAAAGCCGCATTGGCAAAGACTTGTTTGAAGGCTTAGATTTATATATTGAAAACTCACCGGTATTCTTCGCCGATAAAGTCAATACACCAATTATGATTATGTTTGGTGATGAAGATGGCGCTGTGCCTTGGCAGGAAGGCATTCAATATTACTTAGCGCTTCGCCGTGCAGGTAAAGATGTGATTTTCTTACAATACGAAGGTGAACCACATCACCTGAAGAAATTTCCTAACCAAGTGGATTTCTCAATTCGTATGATGGAATATTTTGATCACCACCTTAAAGGTAAGCCAGCACCAAAATGGATACAAAATGGCGTGCCGTTTGAGAAAGAGTAATCTAATTTAAATACTAAAATGGCGAGCTATTAGCTCGCCATTTTTTGTTTAAGCTGAACTTGAGTTATTTAACCTAAGCTTAAGTTATTCAGTTTAGCTTAAGCTAAAAACCGTATAGTTGTTTTCAGGAAGGGAATTCCGATTGAGTAAAGTAACATTCAAAAGCCAACTCTTATGAGCTGGCTTTTTTTCTACCTTTACTAAAGTTAGCTGATTTACCACCACGCGACTTATTACCACCCACCTTAGGTTTTGTATTTGCTTTATTAAACTGACCAAAACCCGTATGGCGAGAAAGTGCAGGCCTACCACCTTTACTCTGACCAGACTTACGCTGCTCATCTCTTGATTCTGAAGGCACTAAACAGTTAGGACCATTACCAATAAGGTTCGCCTTGCCCATTTTCTTTAATGCCTCACGGATCATTGGCCAACCGGCAGGATCGTGATAGCGTAAAATCGCTTTATGCAAGCGACGTTGACGCGCCCCTTTTGGCACACTAACAACTTCCGTGTTGTTCTTAATGTTCTTGAGCGAGTTCATCTCGGTATGGTAAATGGTAGTGGCATTTGCCATCGGCGACGGATAAAAGTTTTGCACTTGATCTAATTTGAAATCATGGCGTTTTAGCCATAATGCCATATTGACCATGTCCAAATCTGTTGTACCTGGGTGAGCAGAGATAAAATACGGTATTAAATACTGTTTTTTACCCGCTTCTTTTGAGTACTTTTCAAAAAGTTCTTTAAAGCGATCATACGTGCCCATGCCCGGCTTCATCATCTTAGATAATGGGCCATTTTCGGTATGTTCTGGGGCAATTTTTAAGTAGCCGCCAACGTGGTGTGTCACTAACTCTTTAACATAGTTAGGATCTTCAATGGCCAAGTCATAACGCACACCTGACGCAATAAGCACTTTTTTAATGCCTTTTACTTCACGCGCTTTACGATACAAGTTAACCGTTGGCGTTTGGTCAGTATCCATATGCTTACAAATATCAGGGTAAACACAGGATAAACGACGGCAAGTGCTCTCAGCTTTTTTGCTTTTACAGCGCAGTTTATACATATTGGCTGTTGGTCCGCCAAGATCAGAAATTACGCCAGTGAAACCTGGCACTTTGTCACGAATCTGTTCAATTTCATCAATAATTGATTGCTCAGAGCGACTTTGAATAATACGCCCTTCATGCTCAGTGATTGAACAGAACGAACAGCCACCAAAACAGCCTCGCATAATATTGACCGAGGTTTTGATCATATCGTAGGCAGGAATTTTCTCATCGCCATAACTTGGATGAGGAACACGCTGATACGGTAAACCAAACACGTCATCCATCTCTTGTGTTTCAAGTGGAAACGCCGGTGGATTGACCCAAACAGAACGGTCACCATGGCGCTGGAAAAGTGCGCGGGCACAACCTGGGTTAGTTTCTTGGTGTAAAATACGTGACGCATGCGCATACAAAGGCTTATTTACACTTACCTGCTCATAAGCTGGCAGCTTTACATACACTTTTTCCCACGGTTTTAAACGCGGCGGTTGAATGGTAATAGGTTGAGCTTCAGCGCCAAGATCAATACCCGCTTGCTTAAATTCTGATTTACTACAACCTACGTCATCTGCGCCATAAGGATTTGGAATTGGGTCTATCTTACCAATTTTATCAATAGCCGTGGAATCTGAACCGCGCCAGCCGGGTAATGGCTCTTTACGAATAACCGCAGTACCACGAATGTCATGCATTTCATCCAAGCTTTTACCCGCAGCAATACCGTGTGCCACTTCAACTAAAGGCCTTTCTGCATTACCGTAAATGAGGATATCTGCTTTGGCGTCGAAAATAACACTTCGGCGCACCTTTTCAGACCAATAATCGAAGTGGGCAATACGGCGCAAACTTGCTTCAATACCACCGATAACCACAGGCACATCTTTATAGGCTTCTTTACAACGCTGGCTATATACAATCACCGCGCGGTCAGGGCGTTTACCACCAACATTACCGGCCGTATAAGCATCATCATGGCGTAAACGCTTTTCTGCGGTATAACGGTTGATCATCGAGTCCATATTACCCGCAGTTACACCGTAAAATAAATTCGGCTTGCCTAGCGACATAAATGCTTCTTTTGATGACCAATCTGGTTGGGCAATAATACCTACACGAAAGCCCTGTGCTTCAAGTACTCGGCCTATCACCGCCATACCAAAACTTGGGTGATCAACATAGGCATCACCCGTAACAATAATGATGTCGCAAGAATCCCAACCAAGGGCATCCATTTCTTCTCTGCAGGTTGGTAAGAAAGGTGCTGGGCCAAAACACTCAGCCCAATATTTTGGATATGAAAAAAGACTACGCTCTGCTGATAAAGCAGCCATAAAATGCCCCTAGAATAAAATGGCCGCAAATTATAGCTGAGTTTAACGCCCGCCTCTAGTGTTTATTTTTTAGGCAGCAAGAATTGTTTCAGCTCTTCAAATGGCATTGGCTTTGCAAACATAAAGCCCTGCGCCTCTTCACATCCCATAAGCTGCAAGCAACTGGCTTGTTCTTCGCTTTCTATTCCTTCAGCTATTGTGTTTAAACCAAGCTTTTTACCTAGTGATACAATCAGCTCAGCAATGGCACCACTATCTTCAGGAATATCTTTTACAAAGGCGCGGTCTATTTTAATGCGGTTAAGCGGAAGTTTTTTAAGGTAAGACAATGACGAAAATCCTGTACCAAAATCATCAATTGCAATCTCTAACCCGTGCTCTTTTAGCTCTGTGAGCGCCTCAACAACAATTTCAGGCTCATCCATCACAATGCTTTCGGTTACTTCAAGCTCTATTCTATTAGGCGAAATATGATAGTTTGCTAAAGTCTCTTTAACTTTTGATACAAATAGAGGGTCACGAAATTGTGGCACAGATACATTTACTGCCACACGCATATCAAATCCCAAGGTTTGTAACTCTTTTTGAGTTTTACAGGCTTGTTCTAACACCCACTGACCTATAGGTAAAATCAGCCCAGATTGTTCAGCTAAAGGCACAAAAATCGCTGGAGAAATAAAGCTCCCCTGCTCATTTGGCCAGCGTAGTAACGCCTCACAGCCAATCACTTTTCGTGTATTTAAACAGATTTGAGGCTGATACCACACTTCTAACTTATGCTCACTAAAATCGTGGCGAAGCTCTTTTAAAACGCCAAGTTGCCATGCCATTTTTTCTTCCATTTCAGGAAGGTAATATTCGTAATTAAACCTAGAATGTTTTTTGCCTAAATTTAGGGCGATATAGCATGACTTAAGAGTATCTTTGCCAACCTTATAAAAGTATTGCTGCTCACATACCCCCAAATGAAAATTCACAGGGAGCAAATGTTCACCGGCAAGGAAAGGAAGCGATAAAATATGATTTAATGAATCTGGAGTTACTTTTTCCGACTCAACTAACGCTGCAAACACATCTGCACCAATGCGCGCAAAATAACGAATACCAATCACATCTTCTTGAATACGTGTAGCAACGGCTTGTAATAGCAGGTCTCCAACATCTTGGCCTAGTCCGCTATTTATCGATGAAAAATCAGCAATATCAATAAAGTAAAGCGTAAAATGGTTTGCATTCTCTGAGTAAAAACGCTCTATTTGATTTATAAAATCATTACGGTTTGGTAATTTTGTGAGTTTATCTTTATAGGCTGCATCACGTAACTCACTGAGCATACGCACATTTTTAAACGCAACTGAAACGTTTTGTAAAAAGATTTCAATTAACTTAATTTGTTGGTCATGCACCATTTCTTTGGTTTCAAGATAAATGGCAAATTGTGATTTATCATCTTCCACAAAAAAGCAACTGTCATGCTCTGAAATTTGATGTATTTTACTCGATAATGCTTGTTGTAAAACGCCAAGTGCACGACTATTGTCAATTTGTTCAATACCTTGCCAAACTGTGCTTTTATACTCTTCACTGCCGCCAAGTACAGCTGAACGCCCCCCTTCAGCACTAACAATCACGCCATTACCAGTACTAGCAAGCAACTTTGAAATTTGTTCTATAACTTGTAAGGCAAACGCGCTTAGATCTTCTAAACCATTTATCGACTTTGCTGCATCAAGTACTTTTTCAAGCCCCGTGTTATGTTCTGACAACTCACATAGTTGCTGATAAGAGCGAAGTGCACTGACAAGTGAAGTAACTAACTTTGCCCGAGTGAGTTCAGTTTTAGTTTTGTAATCATTGATATCGTATTCACGAATTATATTTTCTTCAGGAGCATATCCTGGTTGCCCAGTACGCAGAATAATTCTAAGTTGCGAATTATTAAGCTCTTCTCGTATGCGTTTTACCGCGACAAGCCCTGCGTCATCCGTCTCCATTACAACATCGAGTAAAACAACAGATATATTGGGGATCTCAGCAAGTTTATTAACAGCTTCTTCACCACTGTAAGCATGGTGAAATCTAAGCTGCTTATTCCAAAAAGAAAGCCCTGACAATGCAAGTTGCGTCACCGAATGTACTTCTGGTTCATCATCTACAATTAAAACATCCCAAAAACCAGAGTATTGCTCGGGGGTCTCATTATCATCTTCATTCAAGAATAAAAACTGTTCTTCGGCTGGTTGTGTCATGAAACCTCTACGTTGTCACAAGACCTTTGAACTCTTTCTCTGGTCACAATTATTTTTTCTTATTAGTTAAACACTCGCCATAAGCTAGCTAGTTATATAGGTTACTAAAGCAACGTTAGCATCAGTCACTTACCTAGTATAGACTATTAATAATAATCTTTAAAAATACTATGACTTGTAAACTATTTTATGAAAATGACGGAGTGATATGCAGTATTTCTTTCGCACATTGTTTAGTGTTGCACTGCTTGTGGTGATCTCCAGTGCACTGCTGCCCAACCGCTATACAATTGCGAAAACAATTACCAGTCACTGTCAGCCGCCACAATTTGAAAAGTGGGTGCTAGATATTTCAAATTGGCATTTATGGGTCCCCTTTTCGACTTATCAAAAAACATGGCAAACTCTGGAGCTAGCAAACAGTAATAAGATTGGTGCATATTTAAAATGGCAAAGTGGTGAGAATATTGGCGAAATGACAGTTACTGCTATAACCAAACAAAGTATGTCTTATAGCAGTGTGATTGAACAACATACCAATATAGGACATATTAAAGCTGAACCTTTTGCCAAGCATTTGCAAATATCTTGGTCTATTGAAGGTGGTATTAATACGCCGATAATAGGTAGTATTGTTACACTATATTATAAATATAAAACTCAAGACGCTATTAACCTGGGCTTAAGAAACTTAAATTCCCTTTGTAAAAGTCAAAGAATGGATAAACAAAATGCCAATCAAGCCAATAACCGCGCAACAACATTTAGCGCAAATAATTAAAAATAAAGTAGGTGTAGATAAAACTAATTCAAACTCAGAACAGACACCTAAACCCTTAGCGAATGACACAATAACAAAAACAGTAACCCCAATACCGCATTACAACAGCACTGAAAGTACCCTGCAACGAGCTCAAAAACGTCGTAAACTCGCCTTAGTAAGAAAGCAAAACAATATCGAATCTATTTTAGAATTGGCACAGCATTACTGCCCCCCTGTAACATCTCAAGGTGAGCCAGATCCAGACTGGATAGAGCGTTTTCTAGAATTAGCAGAAGATACCAGCAACAGTAATATTCAAAAATTGTGGGCTAAAGTACTCGCTGGTGAAGTGATTAATCCCGGTTCTTTTTCGTATAAAAGTTTAATCACACTAAAACATATCACCCCCAAAGAAGTCGATATTTTTCAACTCGCAACAAGCTGTGCCGGAAAATCTTCAAGTGATGGCTTTCATCAAATTATTACCGGCAGCTACCTTACACCCAGCTTGTTTAATTTTTTTAACCCGCATAAAAAAAGCTATGTTAACCTCAGCAATGCAGGCCTTAATTACCCTGATATTTTGACATTAATTGATACTGAAATGATTTATATGCAAGAAATTGAATCAAAAGCGTTTGAAAGTGGAGAAAGCCAAAGCTTAAGTTTTGCCAATGGCACCTTAACACTTACTGCTAAATGTAAAGGATGTATTTTAACGTACTACAAATTTACGCAAACAGGTTTTTCCTTGGCTCGTTTAACAAGCAACAAGCTAAGTAATCAGTATTTGGAATGTTTAAGAAAGGCGTTAGAAAAGAGTTTTGAAGTCAATTTTGCCAACAAATAAAGTTGGCAAAATTGTCACTATTTTGAATTAGAAGTGAATTTGCAAACCAGCAAATAAACCATCAACTTCAATATCAGTATAGATATCATCAACATCATCAAGCTCTAACAACATTGAACGATAACCGGCTTTAATCGCTACATCCACCGCCATATTATCGATGAATTCCCACGCTACACCGATTTGGTAATCCTGAATTTTGCTATCACCAATTGATAATAGCTGACCTTCAGCAAATGCACTTAAGCCCGTAAATGGCAAGCCAAATTGCACTGCGCCATAAGCCATCGGAATAAAACCGTTGAAATCGACAGATTCCTCGCTCATACCTAGGCTTTGGTCATCACCTTTTACAGCTACGTAACCGTCAAACTGCTTTGCAGATAAGCCAAGATCAATA
>NZ_JBFKMX010000020.1:0-41492 GCF_041629635.1 Pseudoalteromonas sp.
GTGCAAGGCATCAACTTATTCATATTTTTAATCATCACATATTTTGCTAGTCAATATTATGGCAAAACTCACAATGGCTTATTAGCTTGGACAAATAACAGTTACCCTGTTCAAGGCTCTGTAGTGAGTTTAAACAGCCAATAAGAGGAATACCGTAATCGAAAAGGTCGAAAACGTACTGAAACTCTTTATTACGTTCAATACCGAGTTGATATTGATGGTGAATCATATGAGGAAATTAGCGAAATTAAGTACTCTTTATATAATTCCTTAGCAGTTGATGATCCAATAGATGTCATCGTATCGCAAAGTGTTGATCACTTTGACCTTAAAGCGAATGTTGATGAAGCTAGGGCAAGTAACAATTTTTTAGGTTACGCAGTGAAAGTAGGTATTTTTACAGCTCCTGCATGCCTTTTCTTATATTATATTTTGTCCGTTATTTTTGTTAGAGAAGCAGCCAACGCGTTACCTGAGGGTTTTTACAACAGTAACTCTTGGTTAGATATTGATGACTTTTATCTAATTTGGCTTGCGGACAATCAACTAATTTCTGTCAAATTTGATAAAAACGAAGTGAGTAAGGTGCAAAATGCGTATCAAAAACAAAGTACGTTAGATGAAATAGTCTCTTTAATCAAAAAGCCTAAGGTAGTTACAATACCCCTCAGTGAAATCACAGAAGTCATAAGCAAACATAACAGCGATGTGCTTTCAATTAGTGTCGGTGAGTCTGATCACAGTATTGAGTTTTTAAACCAAGCGGTTAAACATCATGCTTTAGACCAAATAAAGGCTTTGTTACCGCAGCACCTTATTCATACCACAAACAAAAAGTCACGTTTTATGGCGGTATTGCCTTGGTTAGTCGTAGCAGGTATTTGCGCGGGTGTGATGTTCTTTCTTGGTAAATCAATTTTAAGTACGCTGCTGGCTTTATTTGTTATTGTGAAAGTGCTGCCAAAGCTTATTGCGCGTCTAATTTCACCAACCGTTGTACAAACATGGCAAGTGCCTGAAGTGAGCTCTTAACGCTTTTCAAATTAGCTAAAAGCCTACTGGGCTTTTAGCTAACTCAAATAAAACATAAATTGCAGCACTTTTTATTGAGCTACTGAGTGATATTTGTTTTGATAGCTTATCTCTCACAATTAGGTGCTATTTATGCGCAGCGCATTTTATATATCTGACGGTACAGCAATTACCAGTGAAGTATTTGGTCATGCTACCTTGTCGTTATTTCCTGTAGAATTTAAACACATCACAATCCCGTTTGTTGAAACAGAACAAAAAGCATACGAAGTTAAACTTCAAATTGATAAAGCATTTAAAGTTAGTGGTGAAAAGCCGTTAGTGTTTTTTACGTTTGTTGATCCACAACTAAGCGATATTATTTTATCTTCACAAGGCCAGTGTTTTGATTTTTTAACTGCTTACAGCGGACAAGTAAAAGACACCATTGGTGTTAACCCTGTACCCCGTACACATCGAACCCACTCAATACATGAAAAAAGCTACGATTTCAGAATCGATGCAGTTAACTATGCACTTGCCAATGACGATGGCAGCAATTTAAAAGACTACGATGAAGCAGATATTATCTTAGTTGGTGTAAGCCGAAGTGGTAAAACGCCTACCAGCTTATACTTAGCACTTCAATATGGCATAAAAGCCGCAAATTACCCGCTTACAGAAGACGATTTAGATATGATGCGTTTGCCAAGTGCACTGCAAAATCATAAACGTAAGTTATTTGGTCTAACCATAAACCCAGAACGCTTAGCTGCAATCCGCAACGAGCGGATGGCCAATAGTAAATATGCCTCTTTAAGACAATGTCGACTAGAAGTACGTGAAGCCGAAATGCTTTATAAAAAGAATAAAATTCCACATTTAAGCTCGACGCATTTTTCGGTGGAAGAAATCTCAGCAAAAATTTTGGCAGAAACAGGCCTTGAACGTCGTAAGTACTAATCACACCTAGTTATTGAAAATGCCTAAATGGTTAAGACTAATTTAGGCAATTCACCATTTATATTGAACTACACTAAACTTAATGTGAGTGCATTCGTATAAGTTAGATAGTTTTGATTTATCTATTTTTATCAAACTGTGTCATATTTAATCTAGGACTCAGATATATAAGAATTTTATTAAAGTTAATAGTGAGATGTCATGCGCTGTTTTGTTGTTTTTTTTTATTTTCAATTTGTTTAGTTGTTTCTCGTTGCAGGCCAACGTAATTGATATCTATATACCTGATGAGTTTATAAAGATTACACCACTTTTGTTAACAATCGCGATGTCACAAGTATAAATGATTTTTCTGCTAAAGCCATTCGCCGTGATGTAGTAGATATCATAATCGCCCAACAAGCCTTAAAGTTAGGGGATTTGAATATCAATTTAATCATATCCTCGGCAAAGTAAATTTTAGTAATATCCGCATGCTCGAAACCGGCAGACTACTCATTAGTTTTGACTCCTATTGGTTAACGGATGTTCATGCAAACGAATTTCTTATAAAAGTCTAGACCGCTTATTCGTCGTGGAGAATATATTGCCGGGATTTACACCCAATCTGGCCGTGAAAAGAAGTTAAAATTGAACGAAATCGCTGACTTTAAAAGATTAAGTACAGTCTCTACCCCTAAATGGCGAACCGATTGGAATACCCTTTCCGCATTGCTATTAAAGGAATTAGTAATTGAACACGAGTGGATCAGCATGGTGAGAATGGTAAATTTTGCTTTGGTCGACTTTATGCTAATGCCTTTTCACTCTTCGCCTGATAAACGCTTTACACTGGATAAATTAACCTAGTACCCTTGCGTAATGTCGCTGCCGAATTAAAGGACAGCCGTCATTTTGTGATTAGCCGCAACCATCCGCTAGGCAAAGAAGCATACATCGCTATTGAAAAAGGGCTTACGCAGTTACTTAAAAGTAATGCAATTACTCGCGCCTATACGCAAGCCGGCTTTTTTATTGATAAAAGTAAATACACCATCATTAACACTGATAACCAAATGCCACTTAATAAAGGCTAATAAGTTCAATTGTTAAAATCTTATATCCTCTCAAGTAGGTTATTCGGATCTGCATAAGCAACTTGAATTCACTTTTAGAAATATCTTTAACAATCTAGTTGTTTGTACTTCGATGTTTAAAACTAAGAGATGTTTCTTTAATCAGGTCGCCGCTTTAATTTATCGGTATAGAGTAGAAATTAACGTGTAATTGTTCTTTTTTTATTATCAATTTCAATATGTGCAAAATCCCAAGTAAAGGCTTTATGACAAAGTAAGTCATATTTATCATATTGTTTTTCTTGATAATCTGCTAATCCACGATGTATACCACGCATTTTTGAAGCTGCACCACTAATAATTAGTGGTAAGGGTGGTTTTTTAGCAGTGCTTACGTTTGTGCAATCATCTGTTAAAAGCTCTTAATCATGTTCATGACCTGCAATATAAGCATCTGCATACTCACACAGCTCAGGCAAGATTAAGCGTCTTAAAACATGTGCTTCATCGTAAACTAAAAGTAATTCATAGCGCACATTCTCCAAGATAAAGCTATCGCTTAACCCAAGAGGTCCTGCGAATGTTGCTGCAATTGCACCAACCATAACAACTTTACCAATCGTTCCTGCCATGGCTGGAATAGTATCTTCTAATTCGAAACGATAATCTCGAAACGGTAAATTAGGTCGCCAGCGTTTAGGCTGCATAATTTGTAACTCATGTTCGAGGTACTCATCGCGGCTGTTAAATTCACTACTTGGTTTATGGAGGGATTCATAACTTTGAGCTGTTACATCATCTTTGTTGGATTTTGCTGTTGTCATTACATCTCCTACTTCGAATGTTAAATTACGGATGTTAAATTGGTAATGAAAACAGGGTAACTTAGTCAGTTCTGCTTTAGACTAAGCAATAAGTCGAGTAGTAATTTATAAATCAGCTAATATCGATTGGTTTTTAGACAGTATTATAGCCAATAATGAGATAACCCTTTATTTTAAAGGGTTAGAAATGATGCTCACTAATTAAACTGGTTGTTTTTAACTCTTTATCTTTTAGTCTAATAGCGCACAAAAAAGGCCAATAAGTGTTCAGCTTATTGGCCTTATTGTAAAAGAAAACGTTAAAAATCTTTTGCAATGAGCTTAATGCAACTGAGCGCTTCATCAATTTGCTCGTCCGTTACATAAGGTGCAGGCCCAAGCCTTAGCTGATCACCGCGACTGTCTGTTTGAATGCCGTGCTCTGCGAGCATTTTCACCCATTTAGCAGCTTGTTTAGTTGTAAGTGATAAGAACCCAGCATTATCGTTTATTGAATGACTTGGCAGTGATAAAACATTATCTGGTAAATCCATTTTTTCAATGCCTTGCCACAAACGCGCAATTTGCTCTTTGTTCACATTAGACAAAACTTCGGCCGTTAAATTATGTTCTTTAAAAAAGGTAAAAACCGAAGCAGCACGATAGTGGCTTGCAGGATCGTATGTTGAACCGGCAAATGCTGCTTGCCCTTTACCATAACCAACTTTACCGGGTGCTTGATCTAAACTTTCAAATTCAGCAAACCAACCTGTAATAATCGGGCTGCCGTTATAACCTGTTGGAATACGCATAAAACAATTGCCCTCACCTGCTTGGCAATATTTATAGCCTCCACCAACGATAAATGCGCTGTCTAAACGCCAATCATAAAGATTAAATGGGATCACATTAAGTGCATGATAAGCATCAACTAAACATGGTATTGCTAAGTTTTTAGCCGCAACTGCTACATCGCCTACCCCATGAAAAATACGACTCGAGGCAAAAAAAACGGCTGAGATCATTACAGCATCGGTAGTTTCGTCTAGTTCATTTATCAGTCGTTCTGCTAGGGTCTCTGCAGGGTGAGTATCAACAACATTGATATGAATATTGAGATCTTTCAACCTGTCTAACTGTCTTCGCATTGAATGAAATTCACCATTGGTAGTAACAATTTTAATCGGTGAATTCTTTTTGCTTTTAAAACACGCTAAATCTGATAAAAAACGCAGGATAAGCTCATGCGTTGATTGCCCTAAAGCAATCTGAGCATTTGACTCACCCATCAAATCACGATAAAAATTTCGAACGATCTCGGCTTTTTCAAATGCCGCGCCCCATTTATCATCAATGTGTTTTGCAGCATCGCTAAAACACGCTAACAAGCCATCTTTTGCAACATTTGGCCATGCTTGATGAGAATGACCAGATAATAAAATTCGATTACTTACATCAAATTCTGAGTAATAAGGTTGTAGTTGTTCTGCTTTCATTCTTATTTCTCTTAAAGCTTGGTTCTAAGTTCAAAAAGCTCAGGGAAGAAACTAATATCAAGCGCTTTTTTCAAAAAGGCAACGCCAGATGAGCCGCCCGTGCCAACCTTATTGCCAATAATGCGCTGCACTGTATACATATGTTTAAAGCGCCATTGTTGGAAACTGTCTTCAATATCTACCAGTTTTTCGGCAAGTTCATACAACTCAAAATATTTATCAGCATCTTTATATACTTCAAGCCATGCGTTAAGCACTGAATTATTGCTTTGGTAAGGTAAACTGACATCGCGATTTAACTGGCTAGCGTCAATATTAAGGCCATGCTTTTGTAAAATACTGATGGTGACATCATATAAACTTGGCGCATTTAAAATGGCTGATAATTCACTGTGCACCAATTCATCATTTTCATGCACTTTTAATAAACTGTGATTTTTGTTGCCTAGCAAAAATTCTAATTTTCGATAGCCGTATGATTGAAAGCCTGAAGAGTGACCTAATGCATCTCTAAATTTAAGATAATCAACAGGTGTTAACGTAGATAGAATATTCCAAGATTGTGTAAGTTGATTAAAAATTTGCTTAACACGCGAAATCACTTTAAATGCATGGCCAAAATCGCCATTATTTAAATTGGTAATTGCAGCACTTAATTCGTGCCCTGCCAGTTTTAACCACAGCTCACTTGATTGGTGAATCACAATAAACAACATTTCATCATGCTGATCAGAAAGTGGTTTTTGCGCCGATAACACCTGCGATAATTGCAAATAATCACCGTATGACATATCGTCTTTAAAATCGGTGTGAATGTCTTTTTCTAACTCACGAAAGTTATGATGTGGGCAAGTCATTAGAAGCTCCAAAATTTATTATTAGTGTAGCGTGTCGCAATGCTCACGCCACTTTATATAACCCAAGAGAATAACTTAGATAACTCAGCTATTAGAGCATTATTTTTGCTTGATGTCAGTGAAGCCAACATTCTTTAACTATTGAACTTGTAAGATTTCAATGACACTTGTGTAAAGTGTATACTTTTATTCGTCATTTCAACTAATCAGACCTTTTATCCCGTGAATTTACTGGACAAAACTCAGCTAAAGCGCTAATATTCAAAACGCTTAAAACATAGATCAATCCCTATTACTGCGTTATTCCTGTTTACTCCTTTTTGAAAGTTGTACATAGAAGCTAGATGCGATATTAGCTGAAATATAAATTAAGCTCGGCGGTGAGATTCACCACAATAAACACTTTTAAAAAAGGTAAAAATTATGTCTAACAAAGTAAATGGCGTAGTAAAATGGTTTGACGAGTCAAAAGGTTTTGGCTTTATTTCACAAAACGATGGCGGCAAAGACGTATTCGTACATTTCCGTGCAATCCAATCAGAAGGCTTCAAAACGCTTACTGAAGGTCAAGCGGTAGCTTTCGAAGTTGAAGACGGCCAAAAAGGTCTTCAAGCTGCGAACGTTGTAGTACTTTAATTAGTCACTACAAAGAAAAAGCGAGTTTATAAACTCGCTTTTTTTGTGCCTGTCATTTATAAAAAACAGCTAGCCACACCGTTTCACTGTTAGGATCTGTTTCAACAACTTTATGTTTGCACCCAGCAGGGATTAAAAGGTGATCACCCACATCTAGCTTTACTTTGCTACTATTTTCAAATTCCAGCACCCCGTAACCACTTAGCACACAAACCCACTCGTCTTTGTCTTGATCATACCATCCACTTTGTGGTGAAGATTGTCCGAAACTAACAATGCGTTCAATGCGTGTAGATGAAGATTTTATGAGAACACTAAAATGCTCTTGCGTTGTGTCCTTGGGTAAATTAGCAAAAAGGTTATTTTTATCGAGCATAATTACACCGAAATATCGTGTATCACTTGTTTTGCCAAAGCACGTAAATCCTCAGCTTCAGGGTGAGTGTAACCATAAGTACGCAAACCATAGATGCTCATTACTAAAAATCTAGCTCGACATTTTGCATCGCGAGTGCCACTAATTTCACCTCGTTCCTGAGCCGCTTTAATAATGTTTTCGAGTCCTGATTGCCACCGTCTTAGCTGCGTTGTGACTAAAGTTTGTACATCACTATCTTGCTCTGCAAGTTCATTCAGTGCTTTTTGCAGTAAGCAAGAGGATTCCGGTTCACAACTAATACACTGGTCAACAATATAATCCAAATAGCGTGTTAACCCTGCTAATGGCGAATCAACACTGTCAAAAAAGGTATTAAAACAGGCACTACTATCAAGGTTATATTGCTCAATTGCTGCAAGCAATAAACCTTTTTTGTTGTCAAACGCACAGTAAATAGAACCAGGATGGAGCCCTGTTGCGGCTTTTAAGTCTTGCATACTGGTTTTATTAAAGCCTTTATGCATAAAAGCTTTCATTGCTGCTCTTAAAACAAATTCACGGTCAAATTCAGCGCTTCTCATCTGTGGCCTCATAAAATATTACGCCTCAATATAACTCAATTTGAACATTTGTTCAAAAAAGCACTTGAACGATCATTCAAAAAAGGTTAATTTGAATAAGCATTCAAATTAACCACATGAGAACATTATGACAAAGTCACTTTTTGACAAAGTGCAGCTTAATGCCGAAATAACCTTAGAAAATCGTATTTTAATGGCACCTTTAACCCGTTGTATGGCAGATGAAAACTTGGTGCCAACACAGCAAATGGCAGATTATTATGCCAAAAGAGCCGAAGCTGGACTGATTATTTCAGAAGCAACAATTATTCGTGCTGATGGTCAAGGCTACCCTAATACACCTGGTATTTTTACAGCTGAACAAATTCAGGGCTGGCAACGTGTTACACAAGCCGTACATAACAATGGTGGAAAAATTTTTGCACAGCTTTGGCATACAGGGCGCGTAGCACACCCGCATTTTTTCAATGGTGATACTGTTTTTGCACCAAGTGCATTAAAAGTTGAAGGCTCGGTGCCGCGCATGCGTGAACTAGAATATATCACCCCAACCCCATTAAGTGAGTGCCAAATTGAGCAATTAGTAAATGACTATGCACAAGCAGCCAGCAATGCAATTGATGCCGGGTTTGATGGTGTAGAAATTCATGGTGCAAATGGCTATTTAATTGACCAGTTTTTACACTTTGATAGTAATCAACGCGATGACCAATTTGGTGGTAATCCTGAAAATATGTCACGCTTTGCACTACTCGTTGTAGATGCCATAAGCAATCGTATTGGTGCTAAGCGCACAGCCCTTCGTGTTTCTCCAGGTGCCTATTTTAATATTTCTCCGGACCCACGTGATCGTTCAGTATTTGATTATCTTTTAAATGAACTGACAGATCGTGAACTTGCTTATTTGCATATCGGTATCTTTGATGATGCGCTTGAGTTTGATTATTTAGATGGCCGAGTATCAGACTATGTACGTAAAAATTACCCGAACACATTAGTTGGTGTTGGCGGCTTTACTGCAGAAACCGGCCTAGAGGCAATAAATCAAGGGCGATTTGATTTACTGGCCATTGGTCGTCCATTTATTGCGAATCCTGATTACGTGGCAAAAGTTAAATCAGGTGACGAGGTCGTTGCATATAACGATGAAATGCTAAAAGAATTGATTTAATAGTTTACAAAAAGGCATGTTTTACATGCCTTTATGGATATTACAGTATTTAAAAAAGCAGCATGATAATTAAATTTTTTTCTATGACTCTTGCCTGTAAGCTTAATAAGGAGACTTACGCAATGTAATATTTTTCTCTTCTTCTTATTATTTATACCTTAGCTTATTTTACTGTATCCATTACTGAAGCAATTTTTACGCTATCGTTCTCAATCAGAGAACAATTTATGCGAAAGTAAATATCAAAAAAATTAGTAGTACCCCCCACCCACTTTCAACTTATTTTTGATAATTAAATAACTATTTTATTTTTAACTCAGAGTCTGTTAGCTATTTTGTAATACCCAAAAGGAACAACTAATAAATTCTAGCTTTTAATAAAGCTAGCATGAATTTACATAGTGATAAATTAACCTACACTTTAAGAAAACTCTAAGTTATAAAACGTATGAAATTAAAGACAGCGTTTATCAGCTCACAGACTTTCCTTCTTTTAAGCTTTTTTGTTGTTCTGATTTCTAGTGCCATTATTTATCATAACTTTACAACTCATTATAACATTACTCAAAGTTTAAATGATTATAAACAAGTAGTTACTGACACTATAAGTTTACAATACGAATTCACTCTTGATAGAGATAATCTGATGGAGGAATGGGCAAACGAACAATTCGCTGATTTTTCTCAAATACATTTCGAAGTATTGCAATTAGTCAAGCACAATGAAATTGCAAAACGATTATTAATACAAATTCAAGAAGCCATTCTAAATTTCGAACAAAATTTACGTTTACAGATTTCAATACAAAAAAAATTAGGTTTTGATGAAGAACAAGGAATTCGTGCGAATTTTCGTAGCTCAATACATACTATCCAGCAATCGAGTCAGCAAATAAATGACGCAAAGCTTGAGTTACTTATTTTAGAATTAAGAAGAAGGGAAAAAGATTATTTGTTACGCCGTAAGCCAAAATATCTTGAGATGCACAAAGAGATATTGGTCGAATTAAAGGTTTATTTACAAACCGAGAAAAGCGTTTCAAGTACAAGATTACTCTCCTTTTTAAAAGAATACGAAATTAACTTTAGACAATATGCTTCATATTTAGAACAAATTGGCCAATCACCAACACAAGGGCTTTTAGGTAAGAATAAACTTCTGTCACAGATCATTAATGAAAGATACACTAATCTCTCTCTTTATTTAAATAAACAGTCTATAGACAACAGTAAAAAGACATTAATCATCACTTTTATAATTGTTTTTACCTTTTTATCATTGAGTCTGACTAGTTCATTTTTAATCAATAAACGGATTGGCTATGGTTTATTTGAATTAAATAAATTTATCGCCGCCATTTGCCAAGGTGATAGCTTTTCAACGAGAACAAATTTACGTGGCGATGATGAAGTAAGCGATTTAGCCAAAAATATCGATAATTTACTTGCACATATTGAAGAATTAATTAATCGCCTAGGGTTTGCTCAAAAACGTTTGATTGAAGACGCTAAAATGGCAAGTTTAGGTACAATGGTGAAGGGATTTGCACATGAACTCAACACACCACTTGGTATTGCTATCACCAGTGAATCTCATTTAAGGGAGCAAGTTGACCAGCTCAAAGAAGCATTTCACCAAGGAACATTACAAAAGAATACTCTTCAGCAATTGATATCAGATGCGGATAATTGCTTAAGCTTGATGGAGTCTAACCTTAATCGTTCAGCTAACTTAATCAATAATTTTAAACAAGTAGCATCACATCAAGAATATGATGAACTTGTCGAGTTCAATGTTGAAACTTTTTTATCTAATTTATTCGATAGTTTGAAACATGAGCTTGAAAAATATAATGTTACTTACTCCATTGATGTCACTAAGGGCTTAGTAATTCGCAGTTATTTAGGCGCTTTTAATCAAATATTTACTATTTTTATCATTAATAGTCTTCGCCATGGTGTCCATAACAATGAGCCAATTAATATTGAGATTCTCGCAAAAATAGTCGGTGCTAGTCTTCACTTTAGGTATATTGATGATGGTGTTGGTGTTAAAGAAGAATTACTCGATAAAATCTTCGAACCTTTTGTCACCACAAAACGTGCAAAAGGTGGAACCGGGCTTGGTTTGAGCATTGTTTATAACCTTGTTACTCAAAGGCTAAACGGTACAATTGAGTTTCAAAGTATCGAGGGTGATGGTGTTTGCATCTATTTACACTTCGATGACGTAGATTATAGTTTGAAGTTTAATGAGTAATTTATCAAGGTTATTAATTAGCCCCACTCCACTTATAATATATGCTAATGTTCTCACTTTTACACAATACTATTACATACTATGGATCAATTAGTTAATCAGTTTATTAGCCTTCTTAAACTTAGCGACTTTGCAGATATTAAATCTTTTTACCAAAGCCAATCACAATCCATTCAAACCCAAATTTTGCTATTTTTAGCAATCCAAGCTAATAAAAATAACAATTATTACGATTATTTCCAGACCCTCAGTGTCAATCTCTCTGAGGGGCAACCCATGCCAGTCTCACTTGTTTCTCAAGTAAAAGAAATTGAACGTCTTAAATTTTTTACCCCACTACTAAAAACAATGGCTCACTTTACAGTACAAGATGAAAAAAAACGAAATGTATTACACTACTTATTTGTTGCCCGAGGACAACCAAAGGTCGTTCCCTTTACTTACATACGTTCGTTACTACTGTTTGAAAGTAATTTATTTTTGCCTAAAGCACTCACTCAAACTGAATCCAATAATTTAACACCGCTGGAATGTTACCTTCATTTAAATATTCAAGGTAACATTTTACCATACCCTGAACTAACCGCATTTTTGGCACTCATTGAGATAGAACAAACTCAACGACCAGTTAACACGAATAGCTTAGGCATTGCGCTTTCACGTTTTCACAAACAAAAACGTGATTTTAGATTGGACAACAAATTCATAGATCAAAAAGCGTTACTGTTAGCAAGTTATTATGGTGTGTCTGTGCAAGCAGTGTTAAAGAAAATATAACTTTTAACGTTTATTTTAATTATATTTTGTGTTTAACAAGATAGTAATCTCAGATACAAAACATTTTCTTTACCTGTGGTATCCACTTTGTTTGGACTTTATGATCTCAATTTTATCTCAACTTAAAAACTCTTTTGAAAAGCTGTTTATCACATCTTTTTTAAAAGTGTTCTTTATAAATTATATTGCTATCTTTGTAATCACCTCATTCGTTAATTTAAAATTCATTCATACAAAAAACGACAGCCCTCGTCATAAGCTTGCCTTTATAGATCAATTTCAGGAGATTACAAATATTATGTAATAATCCCCTTGCTATAAAGTCAACTCGGCAAATAAATCAACAGCTAACCCCAATACAAAGGAAATAAGCAATCAAAACAGATAGGTTAATTCTATTGTAGCTTTTTACAATCGGGTTCGGTTGCATAGCGACCTTAGCCATCAATCTCCTTAAAAAATTTTAGCAATAAGACGCTCTTGTTAGTTAACTGTTTACAAGTTTGTGAGAAAGCCAATGATTTGCTCTTTGCAAGAAATAACAGCATTAGGGTGTTGCCGTATTAACATTAGACGGCTTGTTTATTTGTTAGCAATGCTGACATTTGTGCGCTTCAATCTGTAATACACTTTCCTTTACTAAAAACTCTTTCAATAAACATTTTTCTACTGCCAACTGGCACAGTTCATGATGCATTTCTTTTGTACAACTTGGTTTAAGCACAATATGAGCACCGACAATGGTTTTACTACCCTTTTTATCAACGGTTACGTTATGCACACTACTAATATGCTCTAAGGTAGCAAGGCGAGATTCAATTTTACTTGCATCAGGTAATTCTTTATCCGATTCAAGCAATCCTTCAACACATTTTTTAATTACGCGAAAACCGGTAACTAATACAAATCCAGCGATAAAAATACTTGAGAAAATATCAATATCCACCCAACCAGTGAAATAAATAACTATTCCTGCAGCAAAGGTAAGCACTGTTGATAACAAATCTAAGAAACTGTGCAAGAACACAGCGTAAACGTTCACACTTTCTTTGCGTCCTTGGTAAAGTACATAAGCAGATGATGCATGAAATAAAAAACCTAATCCCGAAACTGCAGTCATTAAAAAGGTATCAACTTCATGATTATGATGTTCATGGTTTAATAGTTTACTGGTGCTGGCTAAAATTATTGCAGTAGCAATGACTAAATAAAAAATCCCATTGAGTAGACCACCGATTAATTCAGCTTTTTTATAGCCGGTGTTGTAATTTTTAGCTAGATGAATAGCAATGCTCGATGCAATTAAGGCCACAACCAATGAACTATTATGCACAAATAAATGCCCTGCATCGGCAAGTATTGCCATAGAATTAGCAAAAAATGATGCTATGAATTGGATCACCATAAATGTGCTAGTAATAGCAAGCGCAATTAAAAGACGACGCCTTGCAGTTTTATGGGTGGTGATGTCTGTCATGAAAGGGAAATAAACTAGAACTAAAATGTTATATTGTCTCAATTATATCGCTTAGTTCTGACAAAATCACTCTAATCGCTTCTAAAAGCCAAAATAAAATGATAGATTTTGCATATTGCATACAATAAAGAGAATTTTATTATGACTATCGGGGTCGGTGGCAGCACAATCGAACAAGCTTTAGCCAAGCTTGAAAATATGACGCAACATGTTAAACCAATATCAAATCACGAGCTAAACTCACGCATTGCCAAAGCACAATCACTAATGCAGCAACAAGGTATTGCTGCAATGTATATTGATGCTGGTACCAACCTAACCTATTTCACCGGGTTAAAATGGTACAAGAGTGAACGTTTAGTGGGAGCTATTTTACCTGCAAATGGTGACCTTTGTTATATTGCACCTCATTTTGAACAGGGCTCACTCAATGATTATATGAAAATCCAAGGTGAGTTTTATGGCTGGCATGAACATCAAAGCCCTTATCAGTTACTTGGTGATGTTTTAAATAAATTAAACATATCTAAAGGAAACATCGCAGTAGATCCTAGTGCCGGATTTTTTTTAGTGGATGGCATCATTAAAGCCAATCCATCATTTAACATTATTAATGCGGATGTTATTACTGCACCATGTCGAGAATGTAAATCAGCTTCTGAAATCGCCTTAATGCAAACGGCTAAAAATATGACCTTAGAGGTTCATAAAGCAACGGCTAGCATTCTAAAACCTGGTATTACAACAAAAGAAGTTGAAGCATTTATCAACCAAGCACATAAAAAAGTAGGCGCATCAGGTTCTTCATTTTGTATAGTGTTATTTGGTTTAGCAACATCGTTCCCTCACGGTGTAAAAGATCCACAAGTGCTAAAAGAAAATGATTGGGTATTAATTGATACCGGGTGTATTATCGAAGGTTACCACTCAGATATCACACGCACTTATCCGTATGGTAAAGCAACTCAAGAGCAACGTGACGCTTGGCAAGTTGAAAAAGAAGCCCAAATTGCTGCATTTAATGCGGCTAAAATTGGAGCCCCTTGTGAAGTAACCGATGCTGCCGCGCGCGTTGTGCTTGAAGCAGCTGGTTTTGGTCCAGAATATCAGTTACCTGGACTACCACATCGAACTGGCCATGGATGTGGCATGGATATCCACGAATCACCTTACCTAGTGAAAGGTGACACTACGACACTTGCAAAGGGAATGGTATTTAGTAATGAACCTATGTTAGTTATTCCTGGCAAATTTGGGGTACGTTTAGAAGATCATTTCTATATGGATAGTGATGGTCCAAAATGGTTTACTGAGCCATCATATAGCATCGACGACCCATTCGCACTGACTGTAGAATAACACGTTAAAAAGCCGCTAAAATGCGGCTTTTTTATTATTGTAATCCTTGATATAAATTTTGATGTTCACTGCGGTGCAAATTAAATAAAAATTTTCGAAGACGGTCACGGCCGCGTTGCACTTTAGCAATTTTTGCTGCAACTATGTCACGTTCCACTCTCACTGTTTCAAATTCAAAATCTACCTCTTCATTATTTGGTAAATTAATACAAAGCGATTTTTCATTCAAAATACGTTTAAGGCTGCGTCTATCACTTACTCTAAAAGCAATACCGGTACTGGAAAGCGATAACAGATCATGCTTTTTGCCCTTTTGATCTTTAAGCGCAACATCATTAAAGTCGCCAACACGCCAACTTCGTTCACCATTTTGAATATCAACTATCTCTGGTGTGCCTAGAATAGGTTTAAACTCACCATCTTCAATCGTCATTTCGAGTGGAAACCACAATTGGTAGTGACTTATTTCAGCAAGTAGCGTTAACTTAGATTGTTCAAATACTTGATATAAACTTGTCGGAATATCAGATTTTACACTGAGTGCATGCCCAGACTGAAGCGTGTCATCAGCTAACTGCCTGTCCGCAAACATTCCAGAAAAAAACTCAAGTTCTTCTTGTGATAATTCCATAACATTAGCCTTATTCTATTTGGTAGAGCCTTTCTTTAACAATTTTTAGAGGAATAGTCGGCTCGTCACATCAAATGTCCCCAAAAAGTGTGACAAACCTTACCGAAAAACTTGATTTAACTCAATGTTTGCACTGAATTTTTGTGCATTTATCATACAAAGCAAGTTGTTTTTTGTACCATTTGTTTGACAGATTAGTTAGTTTTTACTAAGTGAGATGTGTTTTTTGTTAGTTCACCTCACTATTTGGTGACTAATCGTTTATCAATTAACTTTTTAAATTAATTGCTGTAAACAGTGTCGAAATTTATCTTGAAGGATCTCACATGAAAAAGTCTTTTCTAGCACTAGCCTTATCGGCAACTTCTGCTATGCCTGTTGTAGCAGAACAGTTTCACTTCAATGCGGCAACATCACCTGACTCTGATACCATGGTTATTTTCAAACATGAAAACCAAAACAATGATGTTTTTTCAAATTATCCATTTTCAGCCCAATTAGCAGAGGCTATCGAAGCAAACGATTTTAACGGTAAGTTCGCAAGTAAATTAGAGGTAATCGCTCCTCAAAATAGCATATATAAGCGTGTGATTGTGATCGGTTTAGGTGAAGATAATACACTTGAGAAAGCAGAACTTACTAAACTGGGCGGCCAACTTTCAGGCATGCTTGAGAAGAAATACATTGAAAACATCGCGGTGGATGCAGCTTCATTTAGCGCTAACGATGTTGCACTTCTAGCGCATGGTATAAACCTACGCGCTTACCGTTTTGATAAGTATCAAAAAGAAAAGCGTAATGAGAAAACATATACCTTTATTACACCGCAAGCAGATGAAACGAAAGCACACTATAAGCATCTAGCAAACATTGAAAAAGGTGTTTTTCTTGCACGCAATTTAACATCTGAAGTTGCAACAGAAATGACACCTGTTGATTTTGCTAATGAAGCTAAGAAACTGAAGAAAATTGGCGTAAAAGTATCAATCTTAACACCAAAAGAAATAAAAAAGCTGGGCATGGGTGCACTTGAAGCTGTTGGTCGAGGCAGCAGCGAAGGCTCGCGTCTGGTAGTGGCTCATTATAAAGGTAGCGATGACGCACCAATTGCCCTTGTTGGTAAAGGCATTACCTTTGATTCAGGTGGCTATAGTATTAAAACTGGTTCTTCGATTGCACGTATGAAGTCAGATATGGCAGGCGCGGCTGCTGCACTTGGTACAGTCAAAGCACTTGCCCTTAACGAAGCAAAAGTCAACGTTGTTGCTGTAATGGGTATGGCTGCCAATATGGTTTCAGAAAACTCAGTTGCACCAGGTGATGTTGTTCGTACAGCAGCGGGTCATTCTGTTGAAATTTTAAATACTGACGCTGAAGGTCGTTTAGTATTATCTGATGCACTTTGGTATGCTCGCACCGAATTTGAACCAAAAGTAATGGTTGATATCGCAACATTAACTGGCTCAAAAGTACGTGCTTTAGGTAACCGTTATGCTGCCGTTTTCTCAGATGATGATGCTTTAGTTGAATCACTTACGTTTGCAGGCAAGCAAGTGAACGAAAACTTATGGCGTTTACCGCTTGGTTATAAAGACATGCTAAAGAGCCCTATTGCTGATTTTGCTAATATTGGTTCTGGTGGTCCGGGTGCTACAACAGCAGCAACATTCTTACAACAGTTTGTTGGCGATACTAAGTGGGCACACATTGATATCGCAGGTAATGCACTTGCCTCATCAGATAAGAATGAAGTACCAAAAGGAGGTACCGGCTACAGCGTACGTTTATTAACACAGTGGATTGAAAACCAATCTAAATAAGCTTAAATTATTAATAAAAGTGGGCAATGCCCACTTATTATTTAAAACGCCAACTAAATTTGCCAAGCGTAACTAAATTTGGTGAAGAATGTACGCTCGTTCGCTTTTAAATTCTGCTCATCACTTTCAGCATAGCCATTATCAGAGTAACCCAAATAAAACAGAGTTTGCGGGTTTATCTTGTAAGAGTAAATTAATTGAGTTGCAAAATCGCGCTCTTTGCTAATTAGGTTAACTACATCTAAAGGTGAATCACCATATTTTCCAACCTCATATTGCACCACGAGTTTCAACATGCTCTGCATGTTAAATTTCATATAAATGCGAAAATCAGTTAAGTTCACTCGAAAAGACAGAGCATCATCTAACTTCATTTCACTATAAGTGTGGTCCAGTTTAAATTGCAGATAATCATTATAATCCCATGATATACCGGGATTAAAATACAATGAATCACCTAATTCTGCATTGCGATAATCAATCCGATCACCAATGCGACCATAGAAGGTAAATCTTAAATCACCATAAGGTTTACCCGAAAACCATAAATTGCCCCACTGTTCATCATAATAACGAGATAGGTACTTTGCTTCTCGTGTCAAATATCCAACTTCAGTATTAATATTGTAAATGGCTTCTAAACCCGCATAAATCTCAAACTCTCGCTCCAAACGGTCACCATGTTGTTCGTATGTAATATCAAAATCACCACTCACCCAATAATCCGTTATCGCTTCGCCTTTTGGCATATACCAGTGATAACCACCTCCAAGTAAACTTTTGTTGTAGCCGGCTTTGGTGATAAAACCGAGATCACTACGAAAGTCTTTATCGACTTGCTGGTAAGATGCAACCAGATCATATGCTTTAGTATCTCGCTCATATTTTACAGATAAAGCATGACCCGTTTGGTTTTTTGCCAGGTCATAATCTGTAACCAAATCATCCGTATTTTCGGTATCAGAATAAGCCACTTGGTAAGTAATTTGATCTTGCTTTGATAAATAAGTTGCGCCGTCAAAAGACGCTAAATTATTGTAATAGTTTTCACTTTGACGACTGGTTACTAACAAACCTAGATTATCTCGAGTACCATAGTCTAGTTGATAACTTGCTATTCCTGCATTTGCATCTTCTTTTATAACTGCAAATTTGGATCTTTGTGCACCTGGTAAGATTAATGCACTTTGTTGATCATCCGCATAGAGTAACCCATAGGTGTGCGAACCTGATTTCCCAGTAATTTTTGCACCTACATCAGGATCTGCAATGTTACGTGTATGCACTAAATTCAATAATTCAGTTTCGAATGTATCAGCTCCATCTAAAAAGAAAGGCCGTTTCTCTTCATAAAAAAGCGCAAATGTTGTGTTTACATCTAATTGGCCAGTATCTGCTTCTACTTGCGAGAAATCAGGATTAATCGTTGCGTTTAAAATCGCATCTGAGCTAATGCCATAACGAATATCTAAGCCTGGTTCAATTTCTGTGTCACCACTTTCCCAACTATTGCTTATGTCACGTGTATCATTTCTTAAAGCTGTAAACGTTGGTGTCAACTGAAGGTTTTTGCTAGGTGTTGCATTTTCGAAGCCTGTAACTTTATCGAATTGGCAAAAGCTGCATTTAATATCGTAATCAAATTGAACATTAGAATATTGATATCGTACATCTCTGGGCATGTTTCTATACAAAGATAAGCCCCATGTTTGAACCCCGTCTAATAATGGGAAACGTACTGCCGTAAATGGAATTATCATTTCAACAGTGTAGCCATCATTTGTGATTTGAGTTTTTGCATCCCAAATAGCATCCCAGGAGGGGTCTTCCTGCCACGAGCCATAATCTGTCATACGCGCATCAGCTTGTGCCCCAAGTGCATTAACATAAAACTGATACCCAGTGCGCTCATCGTTAAATGTATCTATCATCAAAATAACATTATCATCCGACCATAAGTCATCACGGTCACGTAGAGATGCTCGGATATTTTTAGGGTTAGGGTCATACGCTTTAAATGCAACATAGAGTTGCTTACCATCTTCATATAGCCAAGCATGGGTTTTTACTTTTGCCGCAACGCCCTCCACAGGCTCCACTTCCCATTCTAGGTCAATAAACGTAGCGTCTTTCCAATGTGTTTCATCTAGCACACCATCGAGCGTAATTGACGAATTAATTCTTTTTAATTTGTAGTTTTGTTTCGCTATAAGCGAAGTACTTACACAAAATAAAAAAATTGCTAATACCCAGGACAATTTTTTCACACCGTATCCTTACTAAAATTTAAATTATTGTTATTTTTTTCAATATCGCAATTCTAGTGCTAAACTTGTCTTATTGTAAACCCATAATTTATAATGAATTTTAACATCACAGTATCGTTTGCTTTGCTATATTTTTATCAATTTTTCTTGAACTTAATTGGACTAGTGCTTACAGTAGCCGGTGAGTTAAATTAAGTAGATGAAAGCATGGATCGTAGAGTTAAAAAAGGAATTCAATTTTTACTCCTATTATTTGGTGTAACTCACTCTGCTGTTATTTATGCCATTACTAATAGTGCGCTTTCTGATAAAATTAACCTTATTCAAAAGCAAAGTGACCTTGCCCAACAAAATGACGCCTATTACTCGCTTAAGGCGAATCAAACACTTAATGATGAACAAAATGCTCGTTTATTACACCTTATTGCAGTTAACTTCGCTAATCAAGGTAGACTTCAAGAAGCAATTTCACCTTTAAATCAAGCGCTTAAACTTAGCCAAAATCAAGCAAAAATTGCTGACATTAATAAACTACTTGGCTTAATCCATTTCTATATAAATATTCCTGATGCTGCAATCAAATATTATAACGCGGCCCTTATTTACCAAGTTGAACAACACGAACATGTAAAAGCTGCAAATTTAGAGAACAACATTGCTCTTGCCTACGAAAAATTAAACCAATACTCGAGGGCATTAGAATATTATAATCAAGCTGAACCAAGATATGCTCAGTTTGGTTCCAAACAAGATGTCTTAGATATTAAGCTTAATCGCGCCGGCTTGCTCTCAAAATTAGGCCATAATTACAAAGCTATAGCACTATATCAATTATTGCTCAATAAACATGCGGATGAACTAAATGAAGATTCTCTAACCCTTGCACATAGTAACATTGCTGTTGCGCTTAATGCCATTGGTGAGTCGGAAAACGCCATAAAGCACCTCAATTCTGCAAAACAATTACTATCGACTCAACAAGATACTTACCAACTAGCATCTGTAGAACTTAATCTAGCTGACAGCTACATTTGGTTGAGCGACTTTCAACAAGCACGTGTGCATATTGTTGCTGCAGCCGATTTAAACACTCAATTAAATAATCCAACATTAAGTTTCAGTCTTGCTTATCACCGTTCTCGCATAGCGGTTGCTTTAAATGAGCCTGATATTGCGCTAACACAAATTAACAAGGCGATTGAGATTGCAAAAAAATATAACTACAGGAATGATTTGCAACGAGCCTACGCACAGGCACTGATAGTCTATGGCGCTAACAATTTAATTGAGAAAGCATATGCATTGCGAGAACAACAGTTGCTTATTATTAATGAAATAAATGAGCAGACTATGAAAGAGTTACTTGCAAAGGAACAATCCAAAGAAGACCGAATCCATCTAGAAGATCGTGTATCCAAACTCGAGAAAGAAAAGCAAATACAGCAACTTGCCATTGAAAAATCAAAACAACAACGGATTTTTTTCCTCGTTGCGGGACTTTTAATAATTTTATTAATTGTCGCAGCGCAACGGAGAGCACATGAAAGAAAAGCAAAAAAACAACTTGAATTGATCGTTGCTCAGCGAACTGCAGAATTACAAAAAACAAGTGAAGACTTACGTCATGCAAGTCTTGTAAAGTCGAAGTTTTTGGCCAATATGAGTCATGAGATTAGAACCCCGCTCACTGCAATTATTGGTCATTCAGAGGCAATGAGTAATAGTCATTATGATATGCGTAACTTCAATAAAGACCTAAATATAATTAACAATAACGGTAAACATTTACTCGATTTAATAAACGATATACTTGATATCAGCCGTATAGAAGAAAACAAGCTAGAACTCGATATAAGTACCTTTAATCTCAATTGTTTAATTGATGACATCAGTGCTATGTTTGCGACCTTGGCAGAGAAAAAACATATTCAATTTCAAATTATTAATAGCCTCGATGATGATTTTGCTATCAACGCGGATCAATTCCGTCTTAAACAGATCCTATTAAACTTGTGCTCTAACGCGGTTAAATTTACCGATAAAGGCAGTGTTACATTATCAATACGCGAAACATTCACAGGCGTGCGCTTTAATGTTATTGATACCGGCATAGGCATGGAAGAAAAGCAGTTAGAAGAAATTTTTGATAGCTTTACACAGGGTGATAGCAGTATTTCTCGTCGTTTTGGCGGCTCAGGACTTGGACTTTGCTTATCTGAACAATTAGCAAACTTAATGAGTGGCTCAATATCTGTAACCAGTGAAATTAATAAAGGTAGTGAGTTTACACTTCATTTAAACGTTGATAAAAGTAAACTAGTTAAACCATCAAATCAATTGCAACATGATGATAAAACTATTTTTGAAGGCAATGTGTTAATTGCTGAGGACCATGACGATAATAGAGAGTTAATTAAACGGTTACTCACTCATTTAGGCTTAACAGTTGTCGCTGTAGCAAATGGCAAAGAAGCTGTCGAAGCATGCATCACACAGCGCTTTGATTTAGTCCTATTAGATATCCAAATGCCTGTACTGGATGGTATTGGCGCTTTAAAACAACTTAAACGTTCTGGATATGGCCAACCTATTGTCGCAATCACTGCAAATACTATGCAACATGAAATATCAAGTTACCTTGAACTAGGTTTTGCTGATCACATTAAAAAGCCACTCGAACAAGATAACTTTATCTCAACGTTGAAGAAATATGTCAGTTATGACAGCAAACAACGTAGCCATAAGGCTGTTAATTTTGCCACTAAAATCGATAATAGCGATCTTTCTGCAAACTTTTCTGCTGGTTTAGCAGAAGAAAAAGCCTCTTTGAAAGCGCTTTATTTGGAACAAAACTGGCAAGAGTTACAACAGGCTTTACATAAGTTACGCGGCGCAGCTGCCATGTTTAACTATCACTCAATTGAGCAAGCTGCCGACTATTTTGAAAAAGCTTTAAAATACAATGATAAAGAAGCTTATCCAGAAGCATTTGAAGGTATTATCTTTGCACTATCAACACATAACTAAGGCTATTCACAAAAATAAAGTATACTTTTCTTTGCTAATAACCAATTCTAGTAAATAGCTATTTTATTACATTTGTTTCAATTGTGATATCAGTGATAAAACCCGCTATATTATAGGAATCGTTCAAAATCATAACAACTTAGTTATCCACTCATGGAATAAGCACACTGCAGATTCTATAGTAAGCAATAATAACCAAATAACAATTAACACGCTTTGTAGATTGAACAAGCATCATAAATTAGCCGGATACATGTGTTTATCTCTAACAATTGTAAAGCGCGTATTTGCAAACAAATAGTAGTGCTCAATTAATCTTTAACTAGCTTTTTTAGTTAGCAATAATACACGCTAGGATGGGTACTTTTACGCGAATGATATTTTTTACTTTGCATATAACTGATTTTGATATCGCTAATTAAAGCTGTTGCAGCACACAATAGATATTAAAAATGAGTTAAGAGAGTTACTGAAACGATAACCCCGAGCATCTTAAAATGCATTAATTATTACGAACCTTGATTAAACCCTATTAGTGAAAACATTCAAAATATGAAGTGTGTACCTTTACAAATAGTAAAGGCACTCTTCTTAAATTACACTTTAAAGCGTGAAATGAGCACTGAAAGTTCAGATGCTAATTCACTTAACTGCTTTAATTGTGCTTTATCTTCAATTGCTATGGCATTGAACTGACGCGATAACTCTGCTATTTCTACCGCCGATTCATTGATATGTTGTACAACAGTGTTTTGCTGCTCTGTGGCTGTAGCAATTTGTTGATTCATGTCTTTAACATCAGTTATAGACGAATCAATTAACGCTAAAGTGTGACTCGCCTCTAAGGAACTCTCACTAACCGACTTTGTTGTTTCATAACCATTAGCCATTGCACCTAATACAGCTTCGGTTGATTTTTGAAACTGTTCAATTTGACTTCGGATCTGTTGTGTTGAACCTTGTGTTTTACTGGCGAGCGTTCTTACTTCATCAGCAACAACTGCAAAGCCTCTCCCCTGTTCACCAGCACGTGCAGCTTCAATTGCAGCATTGAGTGCCAATAAGTTAGTTTGCTCCGAAATCGCATTAATTACATCAACAATTGAATTAATGGATTCGGCTTGTTCAGCTAATCGATGTATGTCTGTATGTGCGTTTTCAATTATCTCAGTTAACGCTTTCATGGCATGTGTATTTGTATCAGTTTGTGAAATATTTTGCTTAGTATTAGCTACAGCTTTTTCACTGGTTTTCGCAGTATCAAGTGCAAGGCTGGACACTTCTGATACTGTTGTCCCCATCTGAGTAATCGCAGAGGCAACTTGTTCACTCAAACCATCCTGTTGAGAAGATAAGATAGTTACTGTCTCAAATGAATTAACTAATGACTGAATATCTTTAACAAGCCTTGCTTCAATTTGTTTTAAGTTTGATATCATCATTTGATTGTTTTCAATAACAGCATTAAAGCCTTTGGCGAGTACTCCAAGCTCATCTTGACGATTCTCGTCTAAACGTATTGTTAAATCTCCATCACGTTTACCCATTGAAAATAATTTATTTGATATAGAAGAAATACTGCGGGCTATATGGTTGGCTTGAAGCACCATTAGAACAATAAATACAAATGCTATTGCAATACTAACAGCGACCGTTTTCACCAAAACACTGCTTACTTGCTCTTTTGTTTCATAGCTTGGTAGCAAAGCAATTAATTTTAACCCTGTTCCTTCCAGTTCTTGCATTGCAACAAAATGCTCAACGCCTTTTAAATCATGTTTTTCGATAATTACTTTATCTAATTCTGAACTAGGTGTTAGCAATTTAGATAACCCTGCGTACTTACTAATATTTGAAAATGATTTCCCAACTAGGCTTTCATCAGGGTGCGCAGCAATTGTGTTATCTGATTTAGCTAAAAATACATAGCCAGTTTCACCAATTTTGTTGCTTTTAATTATTTCAGTAATTCTACTGATGTCATAACCAAGTCCTGTTAAGCCGAATATCTTTCCGCTCTCTTCTACTTTTACATTAACATAAGCTATCAGTTTTTTAGTTTCTTGGTGAATATCTACAGCAAGCTGTTGCTTAACTGGTTTTTGTAAAAAGTTATAAAACCATGCATCTCGCGGATCGTTACTCGACATTACTTTTAAGATGCCATCATTTTGATAATACTTGCCAGTTATGCTCGATACCCAAAATACAACTGCTGCGTCATTTTTGTTCTTAATATGCTGGAAGTAGGATTGGATCTCAGGCCATTTCGCTGCATTTTCATCATCTCTAGCCCACTGCATCAGGTAATAATTTTGCTCCATTGCATGAGCCAAAGCTAATGGCGTATTTAACTCTGCACGAATACTCGCTTCGACTTTACCAAGCAGTGCGGGGAAATATGACTTATCATTAAAATTATCAACTACCTGATTAAACTGAATACTCGTAAATAGGGTAGAGAGTAATGTGCTTAATACCAATGCACAGGTTATTGTTAAAATTAGTGCATTACGAATACTAATATTTAGACGTGTTATCATACTACTGTTATCAATTTGATGTGTGATAGGCTAAAACCAATCACATTTGGCACAATGGCTTAAAATCCTACTATATCTGTTTCGAAATTTCGAGTAATTAGATTGAGTTAGCCTTTTTCTTCACATCAATAGATAAGTTTATAAATGACTTTTAAACAGTAAATTCAGAAATCAGCGAGTTAAGTGTAACAGCCAAATCATTTAAACGCTTTAACTGCTGCTGATCTGCAATTGCAATATCATTAAACTGTTTCGATAAATCAGCTATTTGCACTGCGGATTCATTTATATGTTGCACAACCACATTCTGTTGCTCTGTAGCTGTTGCAATTTGTTGATTCATATCTTTCACTGCAGTGATACTCGCATCAATCGTACTTAAAATTTGTGATGAACTTGCAGAAGTATCACTTACTCTTCCTGTGGTTTCATTGCCTTGAGCAATCGCATTCAGCACAATTTCTGTAGAGCGTTGAAACTGGTCAATTTGGCCACGAATTTCTTGGGTAGAACTTTGCGTTTTACTTGCCAATGTTCTTACCTCATCAGCAACAACTGCGAAACCGCGCCCTTGCTCACCTGCCCTTGCCGCTTCTATCGCCGCGTTAAGTGCTAATAAATTAGTTTGTTCCGATATTGCATTGATCACATCAACTATCGAATTTATCGATTCAGCTTGCCCTGCCAACTCCTGTATATTTTGGTATGCTTGCCCCATTACATCTGTGAGTTGCAACATTGCTTCTGAACTTGAATTCATATGTTTGATACTCTGTTGTGTGTCACTTACAGCGCGTTCACTGGTATTAGCTGTATCAAGTGCCAAATTGGAAACTTCAGAAACTGTTGTCCCCATTTCTGTTATAGCCGATGCAACCTGTTCACTTAATGCATCTTGATTTGCCGACAATATGGTTACTTGGTCAAAAGAATCTACCAATGATTTAATATCTTGCCCCATTTGTAGTTCTATTTCTTTAAGCTTAATGACCATAGCTTGATTGTTTGCAATAACGGCATTGAAACCTCTTGCTAATTCGCCGAGTTCATCTTTTCGAGAATCATCTAGCCTTAATGTTAAATCGCCGCCTTGATTCCCCATATCAAGCAGCTTCTGACTAATGCTTGCAATACTTTTGGCAATACGATTTGCAATCCAAACCATTAGAACAATAAAAAGAGCTGCAATAACACTATTAATGGCAATTGTTTTGAACATAGCTTTATTGATTTTAGCGCTCATTTCACTTGTTGGCATCACGGCTATTAGTTGCCAGCCAATATTTTCAAGCGTCAGGCTGGCAGCAAAATACTCTTCATTCTCCAGTATTAATTTTTCTAAGTGTACACTGTCCGTATCTTGGGCATCAGCAATTAAGTTTGTTAGCGGCTGGTACTTTTTAATATTTTGATACGTTTTTCCAACAAAGTCCTGTTGTGGGTGTGCAGCAATCCTTCCATCCGACTTCACTAAAAATACGTAGCCAGTTTTACCAATCTTATTTTGAGCTACGATATCAATAATTTTACTAATATCATAACCTAAGCCTGTCAATCCAATATCCTGGCCATTGACGTTTACTTTGACGTTAATAAAGGCTGTCAATCGTTTAGATTGTTCATCTACATCGACAGCTACTTGATGTCTCTCCGACGACCTCATAAAGTCAAAAAACCATTTATCTCTGGCACTATTTTTTGAAAGTGTTTTTAAAATTCCATCATTTTCATAATACTTAAGGGTTTGACTTGATACCCAAAAAACGACAGCAGCATCGTTTTTACGCTTTATATTGGTAAAATAATTTTGAATACGAGGCCAATCTTCATCAGATTCACCTTTTACAGCCCAGTCTCGTAAAAAATCGTTCTGTTCTAAGCCTTTGGATAGAGCTATTGGGGTATTTAATTCTGCACGAATGCTAGACTCTACCTTACCTAGTAGTGCCGGAAAATAAGCTTGTTCATTAAACTCATCAAACACAGTATTAAACTGAGTACTGCTAAATAATGTTGACAGTAAAGTCGTTAAAATAAGTGCAAGGGTAATTGTTAAAATAAGGGCATTTCGAATACTAATATCTGAAATTTTCATAGCTATTTATTCTGATACGCGATATAAAAATAATAGACCAATATTTAGATATTTTTGTATTTATAGTTTAATAACTTCTTTAAATATAACCATTAAACCGCAGTAATAAGCCAAAAATAAGCGTTACTTAAACCAATCATGGGATATTTTTTCTCACTAATTAAATATTCAAGTCAAGCAATTGCCAGAATAGTAAGATAAAATTGGTTTAGTTTTATCTCTATGGAAGTACTGTGAAAGTTCTTGTAATTGGTTTTGTTTGGCCTGAACCTAAATCCTCTGCAGCAGGCAGTCATATTTTATCGATTATGCAAACCTTTCTTAATTTTGGCTGGCAAGTTGAGTTTGCATCTGCATCACAAAAAACACCTCATATGTTCGATTTAGAGGACGCAGGATTCTCTACGTCTGAAATCAGTTTAAACTGTGATAGTTTTAACGATTACATCTCAAATCTAAAGCCAAATATTGTGATGTTTGATCGCTTTATGATTGAAGAGCAATTTGGTTGGCGTGTTGATTCTTATTGCCCTAAGGCACTCAAAATCCTTGATACCGAGGACTTACAAAGTGTTAGAAATGCACGTTATACAGCACATAAATCTGGGCGTGAATTACAAGCCCAAGATTGGTCTAGCGACCTTGCAAAACGAGAGATAGCCGCCATTTTGCGCTGTGATCTAGCGTTAATCATTTCAGATTTTGAAATGAGTTTATTAGTAGAGCAATACAAGCTAGATCCCGCAATATTACATCATTTACCCTTTATGATTGACCCTGATAGATTAGAGTCAAACCCTTGCTTTCAGGACCGACAGCACTTTATTACGATTGGGAATTTCAGGCATGCTCCGAATTGGGATAGCGTGCTTTATTTACAGAAGTTGTGGCCTAATATTAGAAAACAACTGCCCGATGCAGAATTACATATATATGGGTCCTATCCTCCTCCAAAAGCCACCGCATTGAGCAATTCTAAACACGGTTTTGTTGTTAAAGGCTGGTGTGATGATGCCTATGATGTTATTAAAAATGCTAAGGTATTACTCAGCCCGCTACGTTTTGGTGCGGGGATCAAGGGTAAATTTTTAGATGCCATGGCCTGTGAAACGCCCTCGATTACTACTGACATTGGCATTGAAGGGATGTTCAGTGCCGAGTATTGGCCTGGATTAGTAGCTAATTCAGATGAAAGCCTGATAGATAGCGCTATAACACTTTACAATGACGAACAGTTATGGCAAAAAAAATCGGCTTTGTGCCAGCAAGCTATTAAGTTAAAATTTTCAAGGACAGTACATGCAAACACCTTACTCTTACGCATTTCTGAAATTCTGGATAACTTAACACAACATAGATTAAACAATTTTGTCGGTGCCATGCTTAAACATCACAGTCATGCTAGCACCAAATACATGTCTCAATGGATTACAGAAAAAAATAAAGTGCGATAATTCGATATTTTCATACTTTGCAATATAGTGAACGAGTAATCGACATGAAAAAGTGCGTTACTCGTTTACAAACTATAACAATTTTCATTCTATTACAGTTTTATTACATCGCTTCTTGTTGTACCTTTGCAACCGCTGTCAACTTGGATGATTAACCGTATGAATTTAAAGCAAAAACTTTTGTGTTCATTTTTTGCACTCGCATTTTTTCCTATTGTCATTATTACAATAATCGCAATCACGATCTCTAATAATGCTCTTGAAAAGCAGGCGTTTAATCAATTGACGTCTATCAAAAACATCAAAGCTACTGAAATTCAAAATTACTTTGAACAAAGCAAAGCAGATTTATCTTTGATTGCCTCTTCGTGGAATAACTTTGGTGATGTCACTAATCAGCGTCTAGCTGAGACTAAACATGAATACTTTCATCGCTTTATCAAGACCAACCAATATTATGACCTTTTTATCATAAATGTAGAAGGTGATATCTTTTATTCTGTAACAAAAGAGTCTGATTACAACACAAATTTATTAAATGGCCCTTATAAAAATTCAGGCTTAGGTAAATTATTTAGCAAAACGCTCAGCGCCCCTCACTTTAACATTATCGATTTTGCGCCTTATGCACCCAGTAATAACGAACCTGCTGCATTTATTGCACAACCATTAATAGAAGATGGCGAGATTAAAGGCGTAATCGCATTACAGTTATCTATAAACAAAATAAATAAAATGATGCAACAACGTGATGGTATGGGAGAAACAGGTGAATCTTACATTGTGGGGTCTGATAAACGACTAAGATCTGATTCATATTTAGATCCTGTAGGTCGCTCTGTTGTTGCAAGTTTTGCCGGTTCAATCGAAAAAAATGGCGTTGATACCCTCGCTGTTAAACAAGGATTAAATGGCATTAGTAGTACTGAAATAATAAAAGACTACAATAATAACGCTGTTCTTTCGGCTTTTATGCCAATAAATTTTGAGCACTTAAATTGGGTTTTAATTTCAGAAATTGATGTTGCGGAAGCATTTGCTGCTACATCAAAGATGAAATATTCAATCTTACTAGTAACATTAGTTAGTTTAATTATTGTCACTATTACCGCTCTGCTTATAACGCGTTCAATTTTATTACCCCTAGGTGGAGAACCTATGGCAATGCATCAATTGGCAATGCGTATTGCAGAGGGGGATTTAACCTATGACTTTAATCAAAATGATAATGCGCACGGTTTATTCAAATCAATGAAACAGATGAATCAGAGTTTATTAAAGGTTATTTCAGGTATCTTATCATCGACTTCACAACTCTCACATACGGTCGAGCAGACAAGTGCCACTAGCATACAAGCTAAAGCAAGTCTTGCAGAACAGCATATGAATATAGAGTCGGTTTCTTCTGCAATGCATGAAATGGCCATCACGATTGAAGAAGTAGCTAATAATGCAAAAGATTCATCAGATCAAACACAATTTGCTACATTAAAAAGCACAGAAGCTAATGAAAATATCAATGCAGCTCTAATTGCGACAGAAGAATTAAAAGCGACACTTACCGATGCAGATAACATTATTAAACAAGTTGAAAGGAAAAGCCTAGGCATTAACTCAGTACTGGAAGTCATTCAGGGTATTACAGAACAAACAAACTTGCTTGCACTTAATGCCGCTATTGAAGCCGCACGCGCAGGAGAGCAAGGTCGAGGGTTTGCTGTTGTAGCAGATGAAGTTCGACAACTTGCATTTAAAACGCAACAATCAACTGCCAATATTGAAAAAATGATCCAAGATTTGCAATCCGACACAGAATCAGCGGTTTCAACAATCGAACAAAGTACACAGCTTGCAAATACAAGCCTTGAGAAGGCCCATAATAGTAAAAACACAATGATCAATGTACTGAAAGACATGGAAGTAATAACATCAAACTCGGAAGCTATTGCTACCGCTGCTTCTCAACAAAGTATCGCAGCAGAAGAAATAAACCAAAGTATTATTGCGATTAACAATGCAGCCATTGAAAATGCATCTGGTGCAGAACAAATAGCTACAGCAAGTATCGAATTAAAAGATTTAACACATAGTTTAAACAAATTAAGTGCACAATTTAAATTGGATTAAATTTGATTCATATTAAAAGCGGCAAATGCCGCTTTTAATATATGTATTTAGTATAAACAGCGCTTTTCTAGTACAAATTCTTGTTCAGAAATATCACTTTTAGCTCTCGGTAAATACTGCTTTTTAATCTCAGTAATTTCACCTGAGAGCCGCATCATATCAATACCTTGCTGTAGCTTTTTTACAATTTCTATTGGCATATCATTGTTAAGGGCTAAATAATTACCTAATAATTTCTCGTCGTTAATATAATAAGCTGGTTTAACCTCATTTTTTTTCAACCGATTATTATCAATATGAAATTGCAACGTATTTGCCGAAGCGATAAATAAATCAAGCTTGCCAAGTTTAAAAGCATTGATCTCGCCAAATTTTTCAGAATAATTTATATAGTGTTTGTTTTCTTCGAGCCCCCAACTTTTTAGTAGGTGTTCATAAACATCTCCTTTTTGCAGGCCCACAGTATAATTCTTAAGTTGTTGATGATTAAAAATATGAATATCCGTTCTATCAACTAATTGATATAAACAAGCGGGGCTTGATATAAGCGGTCCAACCCAATGAAAAAATTCTTCACGTTCAGCTAATCTAGAAGTCGATATTAAGCCTGCAAATCGCTTGGATTTTGTTAATGCCATCGCCCTTTGCCAAGGGTACAATTTAAATACACACTTTATTTCTGCTAAATGACAGGCTCTTGCAACAATATCGTGGTTAATTCCCACAATGTCATTTTTTAGGATGTAATTATAAGGTGGAAAATGCTCGGTAAAGATTGTTATTTCATCTGTTTCAAACCCTAAGAGCACAAAAGGCTTGTAGAAAACGACAATAAATAACCATAAACCGTATTTAGATTTCACAACAAAACCCTAATATTTAGTGTGCTTGTTTCAATTATAAATAATTTATTTATAGATATAAAACATAAACAAAACTAGACAAAACGTAAATAAAACTTAAAATTTGCAGGTCAACACATTTAGTAGATTTACATATTGAACACTGCCAGTTTTACGCAAAAACGCCGCTTTATTGTCAAGCTTGGAAAAATGCTTCATAAGTTCGGTACTCCAGCGTACCGCTTAGAAGCACACTTAGAAAACTTAACAATATTTCTGGGTTTGAAAGCATCTTTTATCATTACGCCGACTGCGCTCACTTTTGTGATATGGACCGAAGGCCATGAAGATGAGTATACGCATGCAGCAAGAGTGTCACCTGGTGAACTCGACTTAGGAGCTCTGGCACATACCGATGAATTGGTCGATAAGTTAACCGACTACACAATTACCTTAGAACAGGCAGATCTTGCACTAGATGAAATAGCAAACTTGCCCAACCCGTACAATCGTTTAGCAACCGGAGCCGCATTTGCTATGTCAGGTGGAGCGTTTGCTATGTTAATGGGCACGAGTTGGAACGATGTACTGTGGTCAATTCTCATTAGCTCCATTGTTTATCTATTTGTACTTTGGTCCGATAAGTCAAGACGTGTCGCGCATATGTTAGAGCCCCTTGTTGCAATAGTTGCAGCGATTACGGCTTGCGCAATCAGTGCTTATATCGACCCCGGTATCAATATTCGCATGGTAATTCTTTCAGCGATTATTGTATTTATTCCAGGGCTAGCATTAACTCTAGGTCTTGCTGAATTATCTGCCCGTCATTTAGTTTCTGGTACTGCGCGAATAATGGATGCGTTTATGCTGCTATTTAAGCTTTATTTTGGCGCTTTCTTGGGAATAGCAGTGGGCTTTGCGTTCTTTGGGCAAGCAGATTTTATCGCCCCTACACCAATTCCAAAATGGACCGCATGGCTGGCAATTGCAATTTTATGTATGAGTCTTATTATCATTTTTAGAACAAAAGCTAAACATGCTGTTTGGTCGATTTTAGCGGGTTTTGTAGCATATGCTGCAAGTATTGCGGGTGCATTTTATTTGGACTATGCTTTAGGGACCTTTGTTGGCGCTTTCGCTGTTGGCGTATATAGTAATTTCTTTACACGTGCCGCTAATGCTCCAGCTTGTATAGTAGCAATGCAAGGATTAATAGTTTTAGTCCCCGGAAGTAAAACCTATATTGGCTTAAATTCTTTGATCTCTGGTCAAGAATTTGTTGCCAGCACAGGTATTGGTCAACAAACATTTTTGATATTTATGTCATTAATAGCTGGATTAATCTTTGCTAACGTTGCATTGCCGCCTAAGAAAAGTCTTTAATTGTTATTTAACAATTAGGTAAGGCGATTTAACAACCGCCTTACCTATATTAGCTAAACAAATATCATTGCTCTTTAAATTAATTATTTAATGTTATATACGTCAATATCAAGCTTTCCCTATACCTGCCTACTTTAGTCCGTATAAGCGGGCAAAGATATCAGCCAGATCAGACTGTACTGTGAATTTAACTCACAAATAAATTGTTTTAATACGTTATCTCAATTCACAATCCTTTTTCCTAAATTAAAAAACTTACTCTGAATACCCTCAGATTGATTTAATAGTTACCAATGTATTCTAGATAAAGAAAGCAATTAAAATGTTAACTTCTGTTAATAATGTTATTATTCGTAACCCATTGTAATAGTAAGTAAATTTTGTCACATCACATTTTTTCCGTGACATACTCATTGACGATAAATCAATCGTTCACGGAAAAAGAATAATGACCCTTTTAAAAAATCTTCAGTTTTAATATTAGCCGCGTTACTAGCAGCATGTGGTAGCAGTGATGAATCATCTGGAACAGGTTATGTACAAATGTACAATGCCAGTAGCAACAGCCCAAATGTCTATTTGGAAATCGATGATGTGGTCCGCACGGGTGCAGGATTTGGACAAGTCACTACTCGCCATAATTATAACAATGATGATTATGAACTGAATTACCTCTACATTAATGACAATGACGATTACATTGCGTTATTGGAAGACAATGAAAGCCTATCCATTAGAAGTGATGTAAAGCACCTTAAAGTGCTTGCTGGTGACTATAACGAACCACAAATAAAACAATTTGAAATTGCCGAGTTTGATAAAGAAGATAAGTTTCAATTAGCAGCAATCAATACCGTAGCTAGCGATAAAGAATACGACCTTTATCTTGCAAAAGATGACTATGACTTTGTTGATGCCGAACTTATAACAACTACCAGCTATTTAGAGCTGCCAGAGCTTAACGAGTTAACAGAAGATAACTACACCTTTTACGTCACGTTAAAAGGTGATAGCAATGTACTCTTTCAATCAAGTATGGTTATTTTTGATGATGAAGAGACCTATGTAGTGATGATAAGACCAAGCTTCTCAGCTGAGGCTGGGGGGATAATTCTTGATATTGTCTCTGATGCGTCAAGTGTCACATCGCTTACCCATGTAGATGCAAAATCCCAAATGCGTTTTTATAATGCAATTGATGAATACGCGAATGTGAGTTTCAAGGCTATCAGTACTAAAGATGAGATAAATACTGATCTTGTAAGCAATGATATTGCTACTGAATACCACAGCGTTAATGCCGGTACATTCACATTATCAATGTTAGATAGCTCAAATAACCTAATTGTCAGTAACTATGTTGAAGCCGTTAATAAAAACATATCTTTGTTAAGTATTTTCTATCAGCATAGCGCTGGATACCCTGCGATGATTTCAGTTACTGAAGATCTGACTCCCAATGAAGTATCCCACAAAGTCCAAGTAGTTAATTTAATTGATACATCGCCATTTGATACAAATGTCAGTGAAGTTGATATTTATTTTACTGAGGGCAATGAAACAATTGAAGACACCACAAGTTATATTAAAGATATCGATGCATTTGAAACCAAATCACTCTATCTAGACTCACAAAGTTACGATTTAACAATTACTTACCAGGCTAACAATCAAACAATTAGTATCTTGCAGCTAGCCGATTTAGATTTTTCACATAAGGGAAATTATATTTTGATCCTTGAAGAAGATCATACGCAAAGCGACGGCTATAAAGTCACTTTACTTAACACCTTAGCGTTATAAAAAGAGTGACTTAGGTGAAAGCCTAAGTCACTTTTCACAAATTTTATAGAGCACCTTTTCAAAGCGCGCCAAGCCCCAAAACGAAGGTACAGGGTAATCTGGATGCGCTTCTTTACATGCAGCATGCGCCAAATAAGGGATATCTGACACTTTAATATCTGGTAAAGTGGTTTGAATATTAGAAGCGTTTTTTAGGTTTTTAATTGCCTCAATTAAGCAAAAGGCTTTATATTCGATGTTATCTTGTGGCTTTGATAAGCCACAATAATCGGCTATTTCAGCAAGTTTGCCATAAATCTCATTACCAAATTCGGTTAATACCACGTCTAATAACACAGCATTCGCGAGTCCATGCGGTACATGATAGTTGGCACCAAGTTGATGGGCAATGGCATGCACATAGCCCACTGAGGTTCGAGTAAACGCTTCACCAGCATAAAATGATGCGTTAAGTAAATGCGCACGACACGTTAAATCTTGTGGCGTTTTCAGCACTAACGGCAAATTATCAAAAATTAGCTTACATGCCTTAAGTGATTGTTTGTTTGTAAAAGCCGTACCATTGACGCCAATATAAGCCTCGATTGCATGGGTCAATGCATCCATAGCTGTCGTCGCTGTAATAAACGCAGGTAATCCTTGCGTTAATTCAGGCATTAAAAGTGCATACTTTGGTGCTAAACAGTAATCCGCAATGGCAAATTTTTCGTGAGTCTCTCTGTTAGAAGCAACCGCTGCCACAGTTGTTTCAGATCCAGTGCCTGCAGTAGTCGGTACTGCAGTAATTACTGGCAGTTTTCTAAGAACTTTAAACAGACCTTTTAATTTAGTTAAGGGCGTTTTAGGTCTGGCGATACGAACGCCAATTAACTTACTTGCATCAATTACTGAACCACCACCGATAGCCATAATACCTTGGCAATTATTGTTTAAATAAGCCAAATAACCTTGTTCAATTTCTTTGATATCTGGATCAGGCAAAATACCCGAAAATACGGTGGTTTTTATACCATTATGGTTAAGAAAGGAGATTAGTTTTTCAGGAATACCTAAGTTCAAAAGGGCATCATCGGTCACCACCAACATGTGCTCAATTTGATTTTCTTTCACTTCACTAAGCCAATTATCAAGCTGCTCTGATGTAAAACAGCGTGGCCGCGGAATCGGATAAACTAATAACGCAACACGAAGTGCAAAGTGGTAACTTCTATAAAGCAGCGCCTTTACTGAGCTTAGCGTATTTTCCATAACCTATTGTGCCTCAACATTATTAGAGTAAATATCCTAGCACAATTTCTTGCTATACAATCAAGGATATAAGAAAATTAAACGGAAACGAAAACAAATAAGTGGCTTCATGGAAATACAACTCGCATGTCATCATTGCGATCAACTTGTCAGCATCCCTGAGTTAAATCATGGAGAACATGCGTATTGCCCAAATTGCCATACTCTTTTAAGTCGTACCATTGAGTACCGCAATCAAAAAGTCGTCGCGCTGAGTATTAGCTCTCTTATCTTATTGTTTAGCGCACTACTTTACCCATTTATTTCATTTAGCAATCAAGGTCTAAGCCAGACTATAAGTTTATTAGATGCAGCTAAGATACTTTTTTATCAAGATAACTTTTTTGTTGCTGCATTAATTGATGCAACCATTATCGGTCTGCCTTTTGTATTACTTTCGCTTTTTATCCCTTTACATGCTGGCGCACTAAAAATACTGCCCAAACAAGTTTCACGCATTTGTTTGAAAACGGTTTTTTATTTAAAGCCTTGGGTGATGTCTGAGATATTTTTAATCGGTGTGCTGATCAGTATGATAAAAATTATGGCAATGGCGGAAGTCACCTTTGGTCTTAGCTTTTGGGCTTTTTCCGGTTTTGTTGTCTGTTATTCTTTAACCCTTTATTACTTCGACAGTAATGCACTTTGGCAACAAATTGCTGATCAAGACAAAGTCATTGTGAATTCAGCGCAATTTCAACGAGCAAAAGAACAAAACTTATCTGCCTGCCATGTTTGCCAACTACTCACACACGAGCCAATTTGCCCACGCTGTAATACAAAAACCAGTGTACGCAATCCACGTCATATTCAGTGGGTGTTAGCATTTAGTATTACCTCTCTAGTTTGTTATCTGCCCGCAAATTTTTTTCCGATAATGCATACTTGGGTGTTTTCAATTGATGAACCATCAACAATTTTGCAAGGGGTGTTTACCTTGTGGAACATTGGCTCTTACCCCATTGCAATTATTATTTTTATTGCCAGTATTTGTATTCCAATCGGCAAATTGCTAACACTATTTTGGTTATGTTATTTAGTATCTTCAAAACAACACATTAGCCAACAGCAAGCCAGTAAAGCCTATGTGCTTATTGAACTGATTGGTAAATGGTCGATGATTGATGTCTTTGTTGTTGTTATTTTAGTTTCACTTGTACAATTAGGTGTTTTAATGTCGATAACAATTGGCATCGGCGCAATTTTTTTCGCGATAATGGTAATTACCTCAATGATTGCCGCTCAATTATTTGATCCGCGCCTAATTTGGGATAAAAAGAGGCCTTCTGAATGAATCACGCTGCAGCGATTAGTAAAAAGCGTAAACTCTCTCCTATTTGGATAATTCCATTGATTGCGATTTTTGTCGCCTGTTGGATGTTTTATCAATATCACAAAAGTCAGGGCACCAGCATTTATATCACTATGCCTAATGCAGAAGGAGTGATCCCTGGTAAAACCGAAATAAAAGTACGTTCTGTAAAAATGGGTGTAATTGCACAAGTCCGCTTAGCTGATGATCAAACCACGGTAGTTGCACGTGCTGTAATAGATAAAGATTATGAGCACCTGCTTGACCAAGATGCCAAAATTTGGATAGTCAAAACACGTATTGATGAATCCGGTATTTCTGGATTAAGTACTCTTCTATCAGGGGTTTATTTTGAGTTTCTGCCGGGTAACAGCGATACTGAAACACGCCAATTTACTTTGTTAGATACCCCGCCACAGATCCCCGACAATATAAAAGGACAGCGCTATTTGCTCACCAGCAAAAATACCAATGTGATCGATGTTGGCACTTCAATTTTTTATAATGGCTATAACGTGGGTCAAATTGAAACTACAAAGTTTGATTGGCAACAACAAATCATGCGCTACGGTATTTTTATCCGTTCACCTTACGAAAACTTAGTCACTGAAAATGTGGTTTTTTGGATTAACTCTGCAATTGAAGTAGATCTATCAGCAGATGGTATCAACTTTAAAACCAGCTCATTAGCAAAAATGCTCAAAGGCGGTATTTCATTTGCTATTCCAGAAGGTGAAAAACCAGAAGCATTAGCTAAACAACAGCATGCCTTTAGACTGAGTAGCGATTACAAAAAAGCGCTTGAACATCGTTATGATGAATATGATTATTACGTTATTCCATTTGAACAATCAATCCGAGGCTTAACCCCAGGTGCCCCTGTAGAGTATCGTGGCATTCGCATTGGTACGGTTGAAGAAGCACCTGCTATGTTGATTGTAGGCGATCGCCCTGCTTATTTTTCAACTGAAAATACTGCGGTACCAGTTAAAGTTAAAATTGAATATAAGCGTATTTTCCATGATGCTAAAATTGCCAAAGAATTTTGGCAAGGCAATGTTGATAGCTGGATTGAAAAAGGGCTAAGAGCATCACTTAAAACCGGTAATTTGCTTACCGGTTCAGTTTATATTGATTTTGATTTATACCAAGATGTAGAGCCCTTTAATTCACATGAACTAGCTGGGCTAAAGGTGTTTCCGAGTACATCAAGTGGCTTTAGTGTGATGGCTAACCAAGTATCTGAATTGCTTGCGAAATTTAATAGTTTGGATATACAAACGCCATTAAACACCTTTAATCAGGCAATGATGCAATACAATGCGTTTGCAGTTGAGTTACGTGAGATGCTAAATCGACAAGATACTCAGAAATTGCCAATAGAGTTTAATCAGACACTGGCACAAGTTGAAAAATCAATGGCGACCTTTGATGAAACCATGCTGCAATTTGAAAAAACCATGTCGGATTATGAAAAAGGCTCAGCTATTTATCACGAACTAAATAATACGTTGAGTCAACTTAAGCAATTGTCAGAGCAATTACAACCTTTGACTAAGGGCCTAAATGAACAACCTAATATGTTTATCTTTGAAAAAGAGTTACAAACTGACCCGACCCCAAGGAAGCAGTAAGATGATACGTTGTTTACTTTTCTCTGTGTTAGTTATATTTCTGGGTGCATGTAGTAGTATTGAACCTATTAGTTATTACCAATTAGATGGTGGAGAGTTTGTGCCAAATAAGCTGGGTAATGAAGCTCGCGCGAACATTATTGTCAGTAGCCCAAAGTTAATTGGTCATTTAGCTAATCGAGGTATCGCTGTTGAAGTAACTCCCTTACAAATTCAAAGTGCCAATAACCACCTTTGGAGCAGTGTTCCTAGCGAGCTCTTGTTACAAGCAAGTATCGTCAGTTTAGACAACAAATTAAATGATATGCGCGTCATACCATTACAATTAGAATCAGCAATTAATGCTCAATTACCCACCTATCGTATTGATTATTACTTGAACAAATTTCAAGCAACGTTAAATGGTGAAGGGATCATAGCTGGTGTTATTACGGTTTATAAATTAGAACACACAATGGCTAACATTGTTTATAGCCAAGGGTTTACAGAACAAGTTAAATTAAAAGAAGATGGCTACCCAGCACTGGTTTCAGCATTAAACACAGCTTGGCTCAAAACCAACCAAGCTGTTGCCAATGAGATTAAAGGGCTAGTTGATAAAGATTAGAGACACCTTCGTAGCCCGTTAGCGTAAATTGTTTTTCAAACTTAAAGCCAAGCTTTTCAAGCACATTAATTGAGGCTTGATTACTTGGTGAGGTTATTGCGTTTAACTGGGTTAAATTTCCCAAGCCACGAGCAAACGCTATACTCATTTTCGCTGCGGCATCAACATAGCCCTGTTTGGTATATTCATCTAGCAACGCATAACCTAAATCTGGCACTTCAAAGTCTGGCCTTGAAACTAAGCCACAAACACCAACAAAACAGTTCAAGTCTTTATCTCTTATGCCCCAGAGGCCATAACCAAACTCTTTATAGGATGCAATATACTTTTCTTTTAAATGGGTTAACGCAGTTTTTAAGTCGATAACCCCTTTATCGCCAATATTTGCTTTGAAGCTCGGTTGAGTCAGCAATTTAAAAATGAATTCAGCATCTGTTTCTGTTAATTCACATAGTTCGATATTTTTCACAACAATCCTTATCACGCAATAATGTATATAATATTCAATTTATACATTTAGTGCTATAAATCAACCCTTATTTGCAAAGTCTTCTTTACTGTGACGTTCATGTACCTGTTCATTTTCATCACCCCAACTTCGATTCACCATTCGCCCGCGTTTAACTGCTGGCCTTGCAAAAACACATTCAGCCCAAGCAGTTAAATGAGTGTACTCATGCACCGCTAAAAATTCAGCAGCATCATATAAGTCACCGCGTACAAGTACACCGTACCAAGGCCAAATAGCCATATCTGCAATCGTATATTCATCGCCACAGATGTATTTGTTATTAGCTAAATGTTTGTCGAGCAAATCTAACTGACGTTTTACTTCCATGGTAAAACGGTTAATTGGGTATTCCATTGGCTCTGGAGCATAGGCATAAAAGTGACCGAAACCACCACCTAATGCTGGACCGCTACCCATTTGCCAAAATAACCATGATAAACATTTTGCTTTTAATTGTGGGTTACTGGGTATAAAACAATTATATTTTTCAGCTAAATATAACAGGATAGCGCCCGATTCAAACACCGGCGTAGCAGGCTCTGTGGATTTATCGAGTAAAGCCGGAATTTTTGAATTTGGGTTTATTTCAACAAAACCAGAACTAAATTGAGCGCCTTCCATAATATCGATGATAAATGCATCGTATTCAGCATCTGCAAAACCTTTTTCAAGTAATTCTTCAAGTAAAATGGTCACTTTTACACCATTGGGTGTGGCTAAAGAATATAACTGCAGTGGATGTTTACCCTTAGGCAATTGTTTTTCATGCGTTGCCCCTGAAACTGGGCGATTTATATTAGCAAACTTGCCACCATTTCCCTGTTGCCATTGCCATACCTTAGGCGGTGAGTATTTGTTGTTGTTCATCATATTCCTTGGATAAGTTGAAAGTACAAAATGCCAAAACAGCTAATAAGTATACTTAAAAACGTTAAACCCATACCGGAAACTCGAAAGACCAGTTTTTCATGCGCCATACTCACCCCAAAGGCATGTAAGATCCGTCCTGTGAACAAACACATACCAAGTATATGAATAAGCCAGCTAAATGCGCCTAAATACTCAAAGCAACCAATTAAAATGAGTGCGATAGGTACATATTCTTGAAAATTGCCATGTGCACGCATTTTCTTATGCAGTAATTTATCGCCGCCGTCTCCGAGTGCAACCAGCACTTTTTTGCGCCGTGATACCGTTGCGACACTTAAGTAAACATAAAGTAAGCCAAGTAATGCTGCGTAGAATGGAATAATAGAAATCACAGGTTAAGCCTCTTAACATTTTTACTTAACCTGACATATTCTTAACTAGATAGCTAGTTTTA
>NZ_JBFKMX010000021.1:0-39482 GCF_041629635.1 Pseudoalteromonas sp.
AAGCGCAGGGTTTGGCGTTCAAAACTCAAAAAAGCGCAATATGGTTTGGGTTGGCGGATTTATAATTACAAAGGTGAGACCATTTATTACCACAGTGGCTGGGTGCAAGGTTATCGCGCAGATCTGTTAGTGATCCCGAGATTAGAATTGGGTTTTAGCTTAATGATTAATGCAGAAGCGGGCATTTTAAATGAGTTAACAACCGATTTTCTCGATATGACATTAAAGCAATACAATAAAAAACGCGCATAAAGCGCGTTTTTTTAGGTTGATATTCGATTTGAATTAACCTTTTGGCAATTGGATCTTTTTATCTTCGCTTTGTTTATAAAGCACGATAATGTGACCAATTGTTTGTAACTTGATAGCACCAGTTTCGCGAACAATTGCTTCAAAAATTAGCGCTTTTGTTTCGCGATCACTTGTAGGCACTTTCACCTTAATTAATTCGTGAATTTCAAGTGCGTTTTCAATTTCGAGAAGAACACCCTCAGTTAAGCCATTTGCACCTAAAAGAACAACAGGGTTTAACGCGTGTGCTTCGCCTTTTAAAAACTGCTTTTGTTTGTTTGATAACTTCATATTTAGTAAATTTCGCAGAAATAATCTTGAATTAAGGGTATTCTACCGCCATATAAGAAATAATACTAATTCTAGAGTAGAATTTAATGTCTAATAAAAAGCATTCGGCTAGTTCAAAACGCTGGTTAAAAGAGCATTTTGATGATGTATATGCCAATGAAGCCCGTAAACTCGGGTATCGTTCGCGCGCTTACTTTAAAATAGAAGAGCTCGACAAAAAAGATAAATTAATTCGCCCAGGCTTAACTGTGGTGGATTTAGGTGCCGCTCCTGGTGGTTGGTCGCAATATGCAGCTGATAAAGTAGGCGACAACGGCACTGTAATATCTTGTGACATTTTACCAATGGACCCCCTGCCAGGCGTAGAATTCTTACAAGGTGATTTTCGTGAAGAGGCAGTATTGGATGCACTGTTAACACGAATTGATGGTAAAAACGTTGATTTAGTAATGTCAGATATGGCACCTAATATGAGCGGAAATAACGTGACAGATCAAGCTGGTAGCATGTATTTAGTGGAACTTGCCTTTGATATGTGTCACCAAGTGCTTAAACAAAACGGTAATTTTGCTGTCAAAGTTTTCCAAGGAGAAGGATTTGATCAATTTGTAAAAGATTTACGTAATAGTTTTAAAACTGTCAAGATACGCAAACCTGACTCATCGCGTGCACGCTCTCGCGAAGTTTATATAGTAGCGACAGGTTACAAACTGTAGTACAGTATTTAAAGTAAAACATTTTTTCATTGTTAGATAAGACAAGAGGTTAATGCCTTGAGTGATATGGCTAAAAATTTAATTCTCTGGTTGGTTATCGCCGTTGTTTTGATGTCGGTATTCCAGAGTTTCAATCCAGGCGAAGGTTCTAATCGCCAACTCGCATATTCGCAGTTTGTTAAAGAAGCACGTTCTGAACAAATCCGAGAAGCCAAATTTGACCGTACCGCAGGTATTGTCTACGGCACTAAATTAAATGGTGAGCAGTTTAAAACTGTGATCCCAATGCACGACCAGTACATTGTTGATGAACTTATTAAAGGTGGTGCTATTGTTGAGGGTGTTGAGCCTGAAGAACAATCACTACTTGCGACCATTTTCATTTCATGGTTCCCGATGTTACTGCTTATTGGTGTTTGGATATTCTTTATGCGCCAAATGCAAGGCGGTGGCGGTAAAGGCGCCATGTCATTTGGCAAAAGTAAAGCACGCTTAATGAGCGAAGACCAAGTTAAAACAACATTTGCTGATGTAGCTGGTTGTGATGAAGCTAAAGAAGACGTAACTGAATTAGTAGACTTCCTACGCGACCCATCAAAGTTCCAAAAATTGGGGGGTAGCATTCCTAAGGGCGTACTGATGGTAGGTCCTCCGGGTACAGGTAAAACGTTACTTGCTAAGGCAGTTGCAGGTGAAGCAAAGGTACCATTTTTTACAATTTCTGGTTCAGACTTTGTCGAAATGTTTGTTGGTGTGGGTGCTTCACGTGTACGTGACATGTTTGAACAAGCTAAGAAAGCTGCGCCTTGTATCATCTTTATCGATGAGATCGATGCGGTAGGTCGCCAACGTGGTGCAGGTCTTGGTGGTGGTCATGATGAGCGTGAGCAAACACTAAACCAAATGCTTGTTGAAATGGATGGCTTTGAAGGCAATGAAGGTATTATTGTAATTGCCGCTACTAACCGTCCAGATGTATTAGACCCAGCGTTACTTCGTCCCGGCCGTTTTGACCGTCAAGTTGTTGTTGGTCTGCCGGATATCCGTGGTCGTGAGCAAATTTTAAAAGTACATATGCGCAAAGTACCTCTGGCAGATAATGTTGAGCCAGCAGTGATTGCACGTGGTACACCAGGTTTCTCAGGTGCAGATCTTGCAAACCTAGTAAATGAAGCTGCTCTTTTTGCTGCACGTGGTAACAAACGTGTTGTCAGCATGGCTGAATTTGATGCCGCTAAAGATAAAATCATGATGGGTGCAGAGCGCAAATCAATGGTAATGAGCGAGCAAGAAAAAGAAATGACGGCTTACCACGAAGCAGGTCACGCAATTGTTGGCCGATTAGTGCCTGAGCATGATCCAGTTTACAAGGTATCAATCATTCCGCGTGGCCGTGCACTTGGTGTGACTATGTATTTACCAGAGCAAGATCGCGTAAGTCATTCTAAGCAACACTTAGAGTCGATGATTTCGAGTCTTTACGGTGGCCGTATTGCTGAAGAGTTAATCTACGGCGCAGATAAAGTGACTACTGGTGCAAGCAACGATATTGAACGTGCAACCAGCATTGCACACAAAATGGTTACGCAATGGGGTTTAAGTGAAAAACTTGGTCCGCTTCTTTATTCTGAAGAGCAGGGCGAGGTATTTATGGGTCGCAGTCAAACTCAAAATAAGAGTATGTCTGGTGAAACAGCTAAACTTATTGATGCAGAAGTACGTGACTTCTCAGATCGTAACTACAAGCGTGCTGAAGATATTCTAAAAGAAAATATGGATATTCTTCATGCAATGAAAGATGCGCTAATGAAGTACGAAACCATTGATGCAGCTCAAATTGACGACTTAATGGCTCGTCGTGAAGTGCGCCCACCGCGCGATGCGCATGATCGTAAAGATAACGATAAGCCAAGTGCAGGCGCAACAGCTGATGATGTACCTCAAGCAGAAAAACAGGTTGAAACAGAGAAAAAACCTGAAAATAAACTTGATGATACCGACCAACCATCGGTAAACTAACAACCCTAAAAACCCCGAGCTACTCGGGGTTTTTTTAAATCTACATTCCTATGTCTACAATCAATTTACCAAACGGCAAGGTATTAGACCTAAGCCAAACCCATATTATGGGTATATTGAATCTTACGCCAGACTCTTTTTCTGATGGCGGCAGTTACCAGCACCTCGACAGCGCTGTCATTTCGGCGTTGGCGTTGCTTGAAAATGGCGCAACCATCATTGATATAGGCGGCGAATCAACCCGTCCAGGCGCCCCAGATGTTGCCCTAGAAGAAGAGCTCTCACGTGTTATTCCTGTGATTAAAGCCATTCGAGAAAAATCAGATTGCATTATTTCTATTGATACCAGTAAAGCAGAAGTGATGCGTCAAGCAGTGCATGCAGGGGCTGATATCATTAATGATGTACGCGCATTACAAGAACCTAATGCGTTGGCAACAGCAGCTGAGCTGGGTGTGCCAGTGTGTTTAATGCATATGCAAGGTCAACCTCGCACTATGCAGGCAAACCCTCAGTACATAGATTTAATAAATGATATTAAACAGTTCTTTGTGGAGCGAATTGCTGAGTGTGAGAAAGCTGGAATAACTCGCGATAAAATTATACTCGACCCAGGCTTTGGTTTTGGTAAAACACTTGCGCATAACTACCAAATTTTAAAATACATAGACGAGTTTAAAATAATGGGATGCGAAGTACTTGCGGGGTTATCTCGCAAGTCGATGATTGGTAATTTATTAGGACGCGATGTAGATCAGCGTTTAGCTGGCTCTGTTGCGGGAGCACTTATTGCCGCGCAAAAGGGCGCTAAGATTATTCGTGTACATGATGTTACAGAAACTGCCGATGCACTTAATGTATGGCGAGCCTGTGAACAAGGAATTACAAATGAACAATAGAAAATATTTTGGCACCGATGGTGTCCGTGGTGAGGTGGGGCAGTTCCCAATCACCCCTGAATTTGCATTAAAGCTAGGTTGGGCAGCGGGTAAAGTGTTATCAAAAGCTGGCACTAAAAAAGTCATTATTGGTAAAGATACGCGTATTTCGGGTTACCTATTAGAAACGTCACTTGAAGCAGGTTTAGTTGCAGCAGGTATTGATGTAATCTTGCTTGGTCCAATGCCAACCCCAGCAATTGCGTATTTAACACAAACATTCCGCGGCGAAGCGGGTATTGTTATCAGTGCATCGCACAATCCGTATCAAGATAATGGTATTAAGTTTTTCTCATCGCAGGGCACTAAGCTTGATGATGCACTTGAGCTTGAAATTGAAGCCATGATGGATGAAGAAATGACATGTGTTTCTTCGGAATCGCTTGGTAAAGCGAAGCGCCTTGATACTGCAGCAGGACGATATATTGAATACTGTAAAAGCCAATTTCCGAGTTCGTTATCACTTGAGGGTTTACGCATTGTGGTTGATTGTGCCAATGGCGCTACGTATCACATTGCACCAGATGTAATGCGTGAACTTGGTGCAGAAGTGATAAAAGTTGCGTGTGAACCAAATGGTTTAAACATTAACGCAAAATGTGGTGCAACTCATGTTGATACCATGGTGCAAAAAGTGCTTGAAGTAAAAGCCGATGTGGGTATTGCGTACGATGGTGATGGTGACCGTGTAATGATGGTTGACCATAAAGGCCGAGTATTCGATGGTGATGATATTGTTTACATTATTGCCAAGTATGCATTTGAAAAAGGCGAACTGGGTGGGGGTGTTGTTGGTACCGTAATGTCTAATATGGGCCTTGAAAATGCGCTTAAATCGCTCGGTGTTGAGTTTGAACGCTCTAAAGTGGGTGACCGTTACGTATTAGAACTATTAAAGCAAAAAGGTTGGAAAATTGGCGGCGAGAGCTCAGGGCATATTCTTAATTTAGACCGTATTTCAACCGGTGATGGCATTATTTCAAGCTTACAAGTACTTGCTGCTATGGTTGAAACGAATCAAACCCTTGAAGACTTAGGCCAAGGCTTTACAAAATACCCTATGAACATGATTAATGTGCGCTATGCAAAGGGCACTGAGCCACTTGCAAGTGATGATGTTAAAGCGGCGATTACTGAGGTTGAACAACAGCTTGGTGAAAAGGGCCGCGTACTTATTCGTAAATCAGGTACAGAGCCTGTTATCCGCGTTATGGTTGAAGCTGAAAAAGAAAAACAAGTCTTCGATTTTTCAAAGAAAATTGCCGATGTTGTTGAATCTATAAGCAAACAACTCGAAAACGCACAATAACCCCTTGTAACTTTTTGCGAGTCAGGATAACATCCTGCTCGCTTTCTAAATTGGAGTAAGCAATGGCATTACGTAAACCTATGGTTGCTGGTAACTGGAAAATGAACGGCTCACTTGAGCTTGTATCTGAACTTGCTGCCGTAATCACAAAAATTGATACCACAGACGTTGATATTTTAGTTTTCCCGCCATTCCCTTTAATTAAATCTGCTTTAGATGTAGGTTTGAAAGCCGGCGCTCAAACTGTCTCAGAAAACAATGCAGGTGCATTTACTGGTGAAGTTGACGCCCAATTGATTCACGGTCTAGGCGCAAATTACACCTTAGTTGGTCACTCAGAAAGACGAGCAATTTACGGTGAAAGTAACGAAACAGTTGCTGCAAAATTTGCAAAAGCGCAAGAAAACAACTTAACACCCATCCTATGTGTTGGTGAAAGTGAACAAGAACGTGAACAAGAATTAACCGAACAGGTTGTTTGGCAGCAAATTGATGCGATTATTAGCAAATTAGGTGTAGATGCACTTGCTAATAGTGTGATAGCATACGAGCCCGTTTGGGCAATAGGCACAGGTAAAACTGCATCGCCTGAACAAGCACAAGCTGTGCACAAATTTATTCGCAGCAAGCTGGCTGAACTTAACAGCGAGTTAGCTGCAAAAATACAACTGCTTTACGGCGGTAGTGTTAACGAGAACAATAGCGAACAATTATTTGCGCAACCTGATATTGATGGTGGTCTAATAGGCGGAGCAAGCCTTAAAGCTGATAGCTTTGCAACCATCTGTAATAGCGCAAAAGGAAATGGCTAACAATGTACGAAATTTTATTAGTAGTTTATCTTATTGTAGCACTTGCTTTAATTGGATTTGTTTTAATCCAGCAAGGTAAAGGTGCTGATATGGGTTCATCATTTGGTGCTGGTGCATCTGCAACCGTATTCGGTTCAAGCGGTGCTGGTAACTTTATGACAAAAACAACCACAACCTTAGCAACCGTATTCTTTGTGTTAAGTATTGTGTTAGGTAACCTAACAGCAGGTCAGATCAAAAAGACTGACGAATGGTCAGATTTATCATCAGACGCGCCTGCTGCTACAACAGTGGTTGCTGAACCAAAAGATAAAGACGTTCCTGCTTCTGAAAATAAAAGCAACGACGTTCCAAACTAATAAATAACATCTTCTGCGGATGTGCTGGAATTGGTAGACAGGCAGCGTTGAGGTCGCTGTGTGAGCAATCACGTGAGGGTTCAAGTCCCTCCATCCGCACCATGATTTTAGAAACCAACCATTTACGGTTGGTTTCTCGCTTTCATTAATATAGGTCTAAAAACTATATAAGCCATGTTTGTGACTTGCCTTTTATGAATATTATACGGCTACAATGTGATGCGATTAAAACAGTAAACGTATAATGCTTCTATCAATGTAAGTTAAATTTAGTTAGCTAATCTCTGCTGCACTTTATTTTTATTGGCTTAGCATTAGAAAATTAATCGTTCTGTTACATCCATTAAGGGGTAGAATCTAACTGTAGTTTAAATTTACTTTAGCCAGCCACCTTTTTGTCTCTTATTTATTGTTTTCAGCATGTTAGCCGCTTTATTAAAACTAATTCTTTGCTGAGATAGGTCTTCGAGTACCTTTCTAGCAATGTACCCTCGCTTAATGGCATCGAATACATCTAACACACCTTCTAAACTTGCAGTGATTATTTTCAGCCAACGAGCTGTTGATTTCGATTCGTTACTCACGCTCTGATATTTTTCAAGTTTATTGTTCAACTGCTTCAATATGATTTGTGTACTTTCTGTTTGACAGCGATTTGATACCATTAAAGCAGGTAATGCATTTTTGATGGATTCTAACTCTAAGGTATTAATGGTTTCAGCATCATTAATTGCTGCTAAGTTTGATTCAATAGTAAAGTTATTTATGTCGTTAATATAGGTGAGCTGCTGATAAGTAAATTGCCACTGCTGCCACTGATAAACAAACTCTAATCCAGGGCCTTTAATATTTTGTAATCCTAGTATGTCAATTTTGTAGCCCGTTGGCATATTTTTAATAATCAACTGATTCAATTCATTACCAGTAATAAAGTAATTTTCAACAATAATAAATTTGGCTAGGAAAATGCGTGTTAAGATTCTTTTGATATTTTCAATTTCTTTCTCAATTGGCAGTAGACGAGCCTTTTCAGTTGATGTTGATGAATTATACTGATTAAGCAACTTTTGGCATTGTTCGTAACATTCATCTTGATAATCGTATGGTGTAAGAAAGTCTATAAAATCTCGGCAAGTGGAATTTAAATGTTCGAAATTTACTACTTCGGCAAACCGCTTGTTTAATCGCAACGCCCATTCTTCTTCAGCAAACAGCAAAAAGCCATCAAGATTACTACCTATTAAAATGTGTTTGTAGGCTGAAAAATCATTGGCTACGAGTGCCGCAAATACTTTGGAACGAGGTACGCGATCAGCGCGATTATTTATCAATGTAATTCTTAATTCATCATCAGCAGGAGAATGATTAAACCTGATTCGGTTCCAGTTAGATATTGCTCCGTAGCGCTCATTTGCAGAAAATCCATTAATAAAGCGTAGTTGGCGACCTTGACATGTTGCGTAAGGAAAGGTTTGTAAAACGCCAATATCAGCAATTACATTATCGGCCATATGTTTTATTGCATAGCATTTATCTATCTGAAACTCATCGGCCATAGCAGCAACAAGTGCGATATTTGCTGGGTGTTCTTGGTAAGGAAATCTATCGAGCAAATCTACCGGAATGCATGATATATCTAGCCAAGTTACAGCACGTAGCTTGCTCTTTTTTCTTTCTGATTCGGCTTGAAGGTAAGGCAACATGTTTTCTTCTGTTGTCCAAGCTTGACTATTTTTCGATATAAACTTAGCAATAGTCTGAGGTATATCAATCCCCGCAGGTCCTTGAAGATCCTCATGGTCAGGAAAGCAATTTGTGATTGTAACCAAGTCATCTCTCATCCATTGCTGCTGTAATATGTCGATAAATTTAGGTGTCAAGCCCATGCACTCCCAGCAAAGTACATCTACGCCAAGATTGGCACTGAGTTTTGTAACAAATGCTTGTTCCCAGATAGTTGCTTTATCATATGGTCGAAAAAGAAACATTTCTTTAAGCGTCCCATTTCTCCCTGCATAAAGAAACATTGCTTCACAGCCTGTAGTTTTTGATACAATCGATAACCCTAGAGAGTTGATCAATGCGGCTTTGAGTCGTTCTGTACCGGATTTCCCTCTGGTTCCCCAACCACCAATCACCGTTGGAATTTTGGCCCTTGCTACTTTAATTTTATGATTGAGCCAAATATGGCTACCCCAAAAAATACTGACCATTCCAGCAGAAAATACTAGGATATGTTGAATACTGTTTTGATAAATAGAAACGAAATATTTTTGCAAATCACTGTAAAAGGTAATCCACATTGTTGGCCAACTAAAACTAAAGAATTTATTAGCCGCAGATATAGTGCTTATTTTTTCAGATATGACATCCGCTTCAGCATTTGATTCTGCTTGGTATCCGCTAAAGCTTACATCAAAACCCAAAAGTCTCATTTCGTCGATATATCTCTTTGGAGAAAACGCATCATTAAACTGCCAATTCCTTAAGTATGCGTAGTAGCTGAATCTAAATGTCAGTATGATCCTCATATAAAGTCTTTTGAACGGGTTATTTGGCGGAGTGATTTTAGTGATACCTGTAACATGAAATATTTCGATTGGTTTACTCGGCCAACCTTGATCTAAGCAAGAGATAAATTGATCCACTAGCGGTAGAAAAGGGCGCCAATGACCTTCCTTTTCGATATGTAACGGCTCACCAGGCACCTTAGTAGGGCTGACCTCTGCTAAATTATGTGATGGTATATACAAATGCTCGGTGTAAATTCTGCCTATAGTGTGTGTGTGGTGTTGGCGTTTATCTGTCGCGGGGTGCATAAATTCATGATATAAACGCCATAATCTGAAACCGAATCTTTCTCCCTTTCTTAAGCTGTTATTACTGATTTCGAGAGAAAAACCATTTTGGTTGTTTGCTGCCAGCCACCGTTTACCTTGTTCTGTTTGCAATGCCCGTTTTTGGGCTTTACTTAAACGTATTTTTCGTAATGATTGTCTACTGAGTAATGGTGACAATAGCTTAGATAATTCTCTTTGTGAATTTGCCCATATTTTTTCACGCGATTGAATTAGATAATATTGCGATAACTCGTTACTTTTTTGTAAGCTAAGCTTTGATAAGGTTTGATAAACGGATGCTTCAATATTATCCTCATCCGCGTTAAGTTTGTGTACGGCAAGTGCACTTTCAAGCCCTTTCAAACATGCTCGGATCCGCACAGGACTTTGTTGATTGGCCAAGCAAGACAAAATGAGATTGACAGAATCAAGTTCAAAAACAAGATAGGGGATTTGGCTTATAAACAAATTAAACACCGCATCACTTTTATCATTACAAAGACAATCAATATACTTTTGAAAGCCTTGGCTATCGCTCATGACGGGAAGAGCTTTGATGCAGCTTTGCCTTACAAGATCACTATCATCAGATATTAACGTCTCATATAAGTCTTTTATTGGTGTAAAGTAGTAATGGTAAATCGATATAAGCTCTGGCACAGCGGCTTTAAAAAATATCTCATCTTTATTATCAATGTACTCTTTTGTTTGAATACGTTTTTCTATCAGTTCTTTTGCCTGCTTTATATCAATCACAGCGAGCAACTTTAACGCTTCAATTTGCAGTTCAATCGGTAGACTTTTATCTAATGCAAAGCGGTAGCTATAGCGCATTACTTCTGGCGACAGAAAAGTAAAATTATTAACAGAAATGAGTTGCGAAGATTCGCTCAGACATTTAAACCCGGCAATTTGCAGCCTCGGTTCATAAGTGTATTTTAGCCATTCGAAAAGGTGATTTTCAAAATTGAACTGCTGCCAAAAAGTTAATAAATTTTCAATTTTACTATGTTCGGCAATACTCTCAAAATAATACCGAATTCGGTTGAGCAAAAATGTCGCCTCAAACTCCTTATCTTGAATTTTTTTTTGCCAACGCTCGTTTGCTGCCTGTTGATCAAACCAACGATTAAAAGCTTTTTTGTCACCCTTAATATTTGTAGCGCCTAAGTTTAAACAAAACTCAATAATGAGGCTTTGTTGCCTTGCTGCGCTCTTTTCTTCATGAAAATCCATAACAAATTTTTTATGCAGTTGTCGTAGATTGACAATTGCTTGATGCACTAGAGTAAGTCGCATTAGCGAAAACTCTAAGTATGAAATCACTCTCTGCTTTTGACTTAAGTCTTGCCAAAAAGGTTGGCTTTTAAGCCAATCGGATGCGAGAGAATCGATAAAATGCGCATAGCTATTTAACCAAAAGTTAGCGAGTCCTGCCTGCAACTCCTTTTTAATAAAGTGTTTTTTTCGTTTGGGTTGTTTAATAAATTTAATCAAAATGTGCGCCTCTGTTTAGCATATACGCTTGGTGCTTAATTGCTCTGAAGCGATGTTGATCAGGAAGATAATCTCGTAAACCTCTACCTTGAGTATTGGAGAAAGATATTGATAAACCTATAAAATTTTCTTTTTGGAAATTATCGTATTGGTAAGATAGTCCAAACGCTAACCGTTTGTTACCAAGCCAAGTATGCCAGAGTAGATGTGATTTGAACCTCATCGTGTCATACTCGGATGTGCGATTGATATCTTGTTTAAAAACGCGATACTCAATTTCACTTTGAAATTCAACTTGGTGATAGAACAGCCTCATACCCAGATCCATATGTGCATTGTCAATCCACTTAGACTCTCCAATAGGGTTGCTGTTGATTTGTAATGTTGAAAACACCTCAAAATCATTTTTTAGTTTCCATCGAAGGGTATCGCTGATCTGTATACCATTTTTGTGATTGTCTTTATATTCGCTAATCACACTGCTACTAAATGGTGTGTAATCTGAAACTTCACTGTGGTTCCGATACCAAGCGTTTAGTCTGAATTTGTTGATATAACGTTCAAACCAATCATGCTGCCACTCAAATTGACTAGATGCTTTTAAATAAGTAACACGAGAATGGTCAACATAGCTTTTTTGTGCACCAAGCTGAATTTTAGTGTACCAGCCTGGTTCGGATAGCCAATTTAACTCTGATAATTTTTTATAAGTACGAAAACCCGCATAAAAATTGGGGTAAAGTCTACCAGTAAAGGTTTTAACACCACCTTGAATTTGATAGTACAGACCTGACTCTTGCTTTTGGGTATAGTAAAGTGAGAGATTGTTGCTAGTTTCTGTTTGTGTAAATAGCTCATCGTCATCTTTTGCTTGAGACCATTGGTATTTTCCACCGTAGGTATAAGGGGTAAATTCAGGAAGCGCATTAATTGTTCCATTAAACTCGGTATTTTTCGGAAATAAAGTGTACTTTTCAGGTTTTGAAAGAGAAGAGAGATATTGAGAAGACGTTTTATCACTAACTAGAGTTGCGTTATTGTGTGTCAAGGATGGGAGCAAACGATAGACTCTGTGACCTAGGAAGTGGGGATTACTGTTGAACCAGCTAAAAAACCCTTTAGTTACGTATCTAATATCACTGCTGTGAATACCATTACGTGAATATGAGTCAATTCTTATCCAGTTTGGTTCAGCAAAGAAAAACTGTATCGGAGTGTGCTCAGTTGATTGGTATAATCTCCTATTACTTGCGATGTTTACATCAACCCAGTTACCTTGAATTAGCTTTTGTAATTGACTTTGTACTTTACCAATAGGGTTGTTGGTGTTGTTATGTACGCTTAGATTTATTTCTTGTATACCATTGAATTTTGGTAGATTGACATAAATAGAAGTGTCAGCACTAATGTTTGTTTTGGTAATTAATTTATTATTGGAGAGAATCGTGACTGCTGCCTCACTTGTATTTGAGAATAGACTTTGTAAGTGATTAAGCTTAATTCTGTATTGCCCTTCTATGGAGTTCTCAATGTTATAAGTGAGTATTTGACCTATGTGCAAGTCATCACTTGTATTTTTGTAATGGGTAAAAAATAAATTTTTCTTAGGTGTGTTAACGTCAATATAGGGTGCGTTAGTATTAAAATTGTATATGCCGCTAGTTTGAATTGGGTTTTTAACTATTTGCCACTCGGTAAAGCGTTCTATACGGCTTTGTATTTTCGACAAAGCATTAATAAATGAGGTTTCCTCGCTTTTTCCTGATAATACCAGCGCGGAGTTTAACTTTTTAACTAAGTGATTTAATGAAAGCAATGATCGGGATGTTTCATAGTCATACTGAATTTGCCATAACTCTGTTAACACATCATGATATTCTGTCTCAACCACCGTTAATCTTTGGTTTATTTGCTCAAGCGCTCGTTCGTGCTTATAGATACAGTTAAGCGTTTTATTGTCATATTTTGATAATGCGAGTGAAGGCGGCAAGCATTGCGCTGTTTCGACCCAAGACTCTTGAACCTGCTCAATTACTTCAACAGCGTAACTATCATTGTTAGACTCAATCTCAATCACATCACCTTTAACAACCTTGAGCTTTATATGCATGTTTAAAGAGAAGCGCCCTTGTTTAGAAATTAAATTGGGATTGATATAATTGGTTTTATTAAAGGGGATTTGGTAACGCATCTTATTGATTCTTACCGTGAGCCAATCATCGTTAATGGTCCTATCTTTGGCTAGCAATCGTATCGATAAAGTAAGCATGGTAGAAGTGGAGCTAGTTATCTCTATTTTACCTTTGGCGGGCAAAAAATACGCGAGGTAATCTAATTGCCTGCTTACGTTGGTGATTGGTAAAAGTTGCGTAAATGCTATGGATGAGAATACCGGTACTGTATTTTTTTGAACCAGACTAGTATTGCTAGTTGTTGATGATAAAGAGCTTTTACGCTCTTCGGGTAATATCAATGTATTTGCTATTAGTGAAAATAATTCGTCATATACACTGTTTTTTTTACTTGCAATGAATTGCTCAGCACTATCTTGACTAATTCGGCTTTCATCAAACAATGCAAAAAGCGAATATAGATGCTGACGGTTTTTTAAAAAGGTGCGAGCTAATAAGAAGTCTGTCTGGATATTTTTCGATGCAGTAAAAGCCAATAATTGAAGTAGTAAAGGATGTTGATTATTTTCAACGAAGCGATGAACCAATTGCTTTGTCGCAAACTCAATAATATTTCTATTCGGGTGATAGAGTGTGAGCGCTTTTAAAATGTTTACTGCATAGTGTTCCATCCCCAATTTCTGTAATTCAGTTACCAAACTCAACCAATATTGTTCTTCATCTGATTTTATTGTCGTTAATAGGGAAAAAATAAGTTCGTATTCCTTAAAAGTATCAGTTTCGTTTGTGAGTTTAATAAAATCAGTATTGATCGGTAATTGTTGGCTTTCACCTGTAATTACAGGATGCCATATGTGTTTAGGCAATGAAGTCTGCCAAGATTCACTTAAATACTGCCTGTATTTAAGATAGTTAGTATATTGCTGGAGGTGTAGCCTGTTGTTAGGTTCATTCAGTAATGTTTTAATATCAATTGAGTTGAGTTTTGCATCGCTTGCCACTTGATAGTGAACTTTAAAATGTGTTTGTTGAGCAAAACGCAACTGAAAGGTTTTTTGTCTAGCAGGTAAAGGCAGTTGTATTGTTGAAACGAGGTGATGAGTTTTTTGCTTGTCTACTCGCCAGTTCATTTCCGTCAACTGCGACTCGATGGACGTCAAATTAAGTTTATACAGCCGTTTATTGTTGGCCCATAATTCAACTATAGCCGATTCTTGCCCATGAGCTTGGACTGAGGAAGGAACGATAAATTCAAATTTTATTTGGTTTGATATCGCGTCTTTACCTATAGTAACGTCAACCTTCTGCTGAGCTGAACTTTTAAAAAACACCTGTCTCTTAAATGTGTTTTTCAACTTAATTAAAACATTGTCATCCATTTGCAATTTGGGCACTTCATGCTCCCAAAGATGAGTTGCCCACCGAATATGAGTTGCTTGCAGGGCATGCCTGACGAGGGGGATGTCACTTTCAATTGCAGGCACTTTATACGAAGTGCGAAGAGGAGGTTTGTTAACGTTTTCCACAGATGAAATATGCGTGTTGGCGGCTATGCCTAAACGGTTTGCCCTTAAAAAATCGTCACGGAGTTTTTGTAATGCGGGTTCTGCATATTTGGCAAAATTGCTGTTAAAGAACCAATCATTTTTTAACCGTGCCTGCCTTACCAGTGAACTATTATTGAAGACAGAATATGTTGCAGGCGATATGCTTTTTGAGGGGTTACCCATAAGAATAGGTCTAGACACAATATAAGGTAGGTCCACATCACTTTTCCAACTTGCGGAACTGAACTGTGTTTTACTCAGTCTGATTAATGTATCTTTACTCCGAAATACGACCGATTGACTTTCATCTTCAATGTCACTTTTTGGCTGAGCGAATTGGCTGACCACCCAGTCATCAAATTCAAAAGGCATATTGTTTTTGGCAATCCCGTATTCGGTTGTTTGGTTATTGGCAGAGAGCACTGTTGTTGGATGATGAATCTGCCAGTATAAGGGTAGAAATGGTCTCAACGTTTTTGGCTTGGCTAACAAGCTGCTCACTGTGGCGGTTTGCGTGCCAGTATTTGAAATTTTAACTACTAAACTTTTATCAAACTGATTTATCAATTTAGCGTGCTTATCAAGCGAGATATTTTGCCAGATCCCAGGTGCATAAGAATAACTTAATAGGAGGTTTTGAGGCTCATTATTTCTCACACCAAGCCACAGTTCGTGTGCAAATGGGAGTGAAAAATAAAGCTCTTTACCTGCATCAATATTGAAGTCATTGCTATATTCTGACGTAATTTTACCCTTTGAAACGGTCAAACCGTTTATCGCAAAGGCATCATAGGTATCATTAAAAGAGCCTGATTTCGTACTTAGAGCAGGAAAACTCAGGAAAGCTAGAATAGTCGAGACGATAAATATATTGCTTATTGATCTACTAAACATCGAGCTATCCCTGTTGCTAAGTTATTATTCAAGATAAACTCCCTTGCTTCGAGGGGGAGCTCTATATGGATAAATTCAACCTTGCTTTGTGTTATATTTATCTGCTTTGCGACAGAGTTTTTAGTCGCGCCAAGCTCAAAAACTTCACGACCATAGAGTCTTGCTAGCAGTTTAAAGTTACTGCTAAAACAAGATTGCAGCTGGTACAGGTATTTGCTTGGTATCACAGTGCCGTTACTCAAAATGAGGTCGGCCCCTTTAGCTGCTTCAGTATGACGTTTACTTTTGGCAAAACCATGAATTTGAAATACTCGGCCATGAAATCTTGAAGACAAAAACGCTTCGGTTATCGCATTAAATAAGGATAGGGTTTGCTTACTCATATCTGCATGTTCAGTCGAATATCGGTGTGCTTGATTAAATTGTAATACGTCAAATAGTCCAGTATTGAACATTTCAACTGCAATATCTAAGGTGAGCTTGTCATGGTATTGATGTGGAACTTGTAAAATGTTGAGTGAAAAGTCAGATGCCTTTTGACTGAGGGTTAACGTGTTAAGAATAATCACACCTACCTCTTTTTCTCGGTGTGAAAAAGACTGATAAGGAGCGTCTCTGAATAACAATGGTAGTGTCTTGCTGTTGGAAGGTTGTAAATATGTAGGTGTGTTTTTTTTGCCTTCAAGTATGGCTACAAGATCATCTGTCGTGAGCATGTATTCTTGCTCAGATAATCTGAAATTGTTGTTTATGCTATCATTGTCAGCACTACTAATAGCTGACGATAATAATAGGAAGACAACAAAAATAAGACTAATGATCTTGATCATAACGGTACCGTTTTATTTGTTCTTGATTAGCAAGCCGTTGTTGTGAAATAGCTAAATAAATCTTGTCGCTTGATTTAACTTTTAGGATAAACTCCTTATTATCGATATCCTCTCGCAAAGGATAAATAAAATTAATTTTAGTATTAAATGTTGTATTGCTACTGAGCTTAACTGCAATATCCGTTGGGTGCATTCTTAGAGAATAGTGCATTTTTTCAAGAGTAGCTTCTTTCTGTAATAGCTTGTCATGTTTTGTTGCACTGATTTCAAGATCGATCACAACCCGTTTATTAGTTTGTTTTTCTTCACTTAATACGGTAAATGACAACAGTTCTCTCGCTTGTTGTTTCGTTACTTTCAGTTCTTGCCACGTGTTGGCCGGTAAACTCATTATTTGTTTTTTTACGAGTTTATTAGGCGTTCTTATATTAGTTGAGTCATTAATAAACCATTGCTCTTCCCCTTTATCTATCGATAGAAGACCGATTGGTTTAGGCAGTATACTAGTAAGCTCGATAACCCCCCATCGACCGGCAATGTAAAATGGTGGTTGTGGTTGGTTGTTAAACGACCAAGACACCGCTTTCGGTTGATTGTCTTGTCTAATATAAAACAATTGATTGTTTTGCTGTTGTTGCTGGTTAAGATGGTGATTATTCGCGAGTCTGAAAAACTCATTAAGCTGGGGAGAGTGTTCCTTGAGAGTAATCGATGAATTTTGCTCTAGAATGGGTTGTTCTATTATCGCTTCTTCAATAACTAGTTTGGCGTTACGTCTTTGATTATCCTTGAGCAAAGAGTGATATTCTGGTTTGTCACTTATGGTGTAACGCTCAGATAGTGGTTGATGGTATACCTTAAGCATTTGGATGGATCCGGTTTCGACAAAGGTTTCGAAATTATTTGGTTGTATGGCAAACCAGTCTGGTATAGCTTCGTCAAAATCAAACCAGTCACGCTTTTGTTCAGGTAAATATCGGTAACTTGCTTTTGAAGGTATTCGCGTAGCGGCTGAAACTAAGATGTTGGTCGGAGCTGAGATTGCAATATGAGTGATATCTCGTTTGAGTTCAAGAAAGCTTTCAGCAGGTAAGGATAACCATTGTGAAAAGTCATAACCTGACAATTGCTTGTACGTATCTGTTTCTGTTGATAGTTTGATAACTTCATGATCTACAACAATATCGTTATTCATTATTTCAATTTTTGCATGATTTGGTAATTCTGTTTCTGTTTCTGTATTACTGATACTTCTAATACTCACTTTTAGAGGTGTCAATGAAGGTGTTGAGTGTTTCACATCAAATTGTATTTTTTTATCTGGCCTTACCAAGTAGGTAGGGATGAAGTGCTCATGTTCTTCTAGTTTTACCTCATCACTGTACATTGCCATGTAAGCGGGAACAGATGAATTAAACGTTACTAAACCAGGAGCTAGTTTAAGCTTGTGTTTAACCTGAGGTTTGTTGAATGACATTATGATTTTGTCAGTTTGGTTATCATTGAGATTATAGTGATGCATGGTAATTTGCCAATTGTGCTGCTCTAGGTTATGTTCGGCATGGAGGTAATAGTCTCCTGATTGCGCAATTGGCATGGTCACTGTTTTATATACATCACTCAGATGTGAATACGCCTTGTCCATTACGGCTTTTTCGACAGTAAACTCCCTTGGTACAGTGAAGTAATTAATTATTTTATAACTATTGTTACCTTCAGGTATCAGTGGTTGCCAGCGAAATTTTGCAAGGTTAGCTTTTTCCTGTTTGGTTAAGTGGCTGCGATCAAATGGATAACTTTCGGTAAGATTCGCTTTTTGTGTTTCAGATAAACGTTGCCAAACATCTATCGGAGCAACGCGCGTACTCCGTATGACGTGTTGATATACTTGAAAGCCTACAAAATCTATAAAATCGGATTTACTGAGTACATCTAACTCAACCAAACTACAATTCTCTGGTATCTCATAATGCAAGCGACGCAGATCTGAGATCTGGAGAGTTTCATTATCAATTTTTTCTAAAAATGCAGCTGGAATTAATACGTCAGAGTCAACAATTGTTACGTCATTTTGTTTATTAATCGAAAACGATAATTTCTCTGAGATTATGTCTGAGCGACACGTTATATTTAAGGCCACTTTAAAATCAAATGGCTTATGTTTCGCAACTTTTGATTTTGTCGCGGCTATAAAGGTCAACATTATTTTTCGAGGTGATTGGGTAAGTGCGAAACTCAAAGGCTTATCATGTTTGTGGTACATTTTTGCACTTTTAAGCGTTACGCCATTGGGTAACGCGTAGGGGATTTCAGTTAACGATTGCGAACCTTCACTTCGTAAAAACCACAAAATAACGACTGATGGCAGCAAGATATAAAATAATACAAGCCCGATGATGCGCATTATAATCCTCTCTTTATCAGTTGTTTATCGTGTGCTAAAAGCCATAATTCACGGTTTTGAATAAACTCTCGAATACTAGTTTCGCTGTGGTATGTTCTTATATCATTACGCAGAGAGTTTATGTTTATTGCAGCAACAGTGAGATCAAATTCATTTTTAACGAGAATAAACTGTTGCAGAGAGGTTTGTTCTAGTAAATATTCCAGTTTCAGTGGCTTGGCTGCTGCTATCGCATTTTGTAAGTCATGTAAGTTTTGTGTTTTCGCATAGGCAGTTAAATGAGAGATTAATGTTGTGTCAACAGCATCGGAATTTTGCGGTTGGCTGAATGGGTGTTCGTGTAATTCACTGCGATGAATTTGTAAACCGAGTAACTTTGCGTGCGACATTTCTACCCTGGTTGACAGGCTGGCTTGAAAGTGTGAGCGTGTTAATGGTGAAGACCATAAAGTCACAAAATTTTTATTGTCGAGGAAGTTTAAATACAGACTTTGTTGATTGTTGCTGACGTAATAGGGTCCGGATTCTATATCGCTAGCAACAAACTTATAGCTCAACCCTAAACTCGATAAATGATTTGTCAGCTCGGCTAATTCAGGTGACTGTGAACGATTTATACTTTGCCAGGTACTAATCAAGATATCTTGTTTTGGCATTGGACGGCTTGGAGTGAAGGAAAAGCCTCTAATTTGAATAGGAAAGAGTGGGTTTTGTCTGTATTCGTGCATTAAGCTTATATGAGTCACATGAAAAACGGTTTTATTGTTTCCAATTGCAGTCACATTACTTGAACCGTCGGTATTGGCGAGCGGATGACTTCCTGCCAACAATAAGTAACTGGCATTTAACTTCTCAAATAGAAAGATGCCAAACTCGAAGCTGGACTTTTCATAAAATGGGTTGGGCACTTGAATAAAGGCGTTTGAGGTGGCATTGAGGTTGATTAGTAAGCTAGCCCAATTTTTTCTCTTCTGCGTATTAGTTTGAGGGGCTGCTTGTTCCAACATTAAATATTCTTTGCCATTGTTAATCGTGGTAATCCTACTGAATTGATAATCTAAACTCCCTGCCATTCGGTTAAGCTGGGCTAAATTTGCTTCGGCTTGTAATGTCCAGCCTGATTGCTTAAATTCTTCAAGCCATTTCGTGAAAGGCAAAAGAATATCTTGTTGTAAAAACAATAACTGAGCATTGCTTGGCTTGATATAACTATTGCTGCCTTTAGATGCTACAAGCTCTTTGTTTTTTAATAACCAAGCTATCAAGTAACTGTCCGTACTTTTAGTTTCATACTTTTCATTTTGTGTTTGGAGTACTTGAATTCTGGATATTATTTGATTAATGCGATCGCCATTTAGCTTAAGCTCGGCGAAGCCAAAGCCATCATGTTGCCACTGTGGGTTATGTGCTTGGGTTGGCCATGTAAAAGATAAATTAGGTATAGATTCAGTAATTAGTTGAATTGGTAGGGAAGGGGGAAGTGAACGATTAACATTAATAATATTTATAAAGCGGTCATTTTTCGCCTGTAAGTTTTTTCGTTTTTGAGCCAGTTTTAACTCGCTTCTAATTTGCAGAGTATCTTTGTTTGAGACCGATTTGTGAGCAAGATGGAAAAACCCTGTTTCTAAATGCGAGTCAAAAATATAGTTTGAATTACTATCTGTAAAGTTTGTTAAATCTAAAAAAAGCGCTTTCGCTTGAACCCGCTGATAAAGCGCAAATCCTAAATAATCAGCAGAAACTTCTTGCCGTGCTTGAGGCACTTCAATTACCAGTTGGCTTTGTGGCTTAGTGTTAAAAAGGAAGAAGCCTATACCTTTTACGTGAATCGCAATATGGTTGTCAGCGGTATATAAAATGTCAAATGTCGATGTGTCTGGCACCTCTATTTCACGTTTTTGTGTTAATGATAAATCACTAATCTGACTAATCATTTGCTGAAAAATAAGCAGTTGTTGTTGTGAGATATGACGGGGATCATTGCTCAAATCAGTGGTGTTAGCTCTCAGCTCTTGATAAATTTGTAATGCAGTTTGGTTTGAATGAATGACTGGCTTTTGCTGTTTTAAAATAAGATTAAACGCTTTATTTTCAGGTAAGTAGGTTAGTGAAAATCCAATTAATGAAGCGACAGCAATGCCCGCCATCGAGGTTATTACAGTAGCTGTTGTCATTTGATAGACGATGTTTTTTTGAAAAACTTTCACAGCAATAAGTGTGCTTACGATATAACCAAAGCCATAGTAGTCTGTAATTTTTAAACTTGGTGCATAATATAATATGATCCAGCCAAGGATAATTTTGTAGATAAAGCCAACGTTAAAAAACACAAGTATTAACGCCCCACCTTCAATATTTTGATGTTTTAATACAGGTGAGTTGAGCAGTAGTTTTCCAAAAATTAAAATTATGATGGCCTCGACAAAGGTGAATAGCAATTTTTCCGGTTGATACCATTGCAGTGCCAACAGTGCAGGGATCAAAATACCATTAAACTCCCAGCCAAATTTTAAATTCATTCTGGATGCTATAAATGCCGTGGTGAGTAAAATAATGTAGGCTTTGGGGCTGGAGAGTAAGGAAGTTGCTAAATCTTCATACATGTAATTTAATCCAGCAACACTGAAGTTAGTGAAAGGAATGAGTAGAAAAGTGATAATTAAATATGTTAATCCTAAATTAAGAGTGAGCGCTTTTATCCCCTTTATCGCTCCCCCCATCCACATTTGATTGGCAATCAGTGCAACAATAATTAAGCCAAATGATTGTAAATGGTTCTCAAGCTGAAAACCTTTATACTCATCACCAAGCCAGAGTACGACTTCTGGGAGAAAATAAAAATCCATGCCGATCCGCACTAATACAGAGATAAGAATCAATGCAAAAAATCGATCGCGACCAAACATTTCGGCATAACCCAGTTTCACAAGTAATTTAGTGCCGAACAGGTAAGCAATGATATAAGTGATAAGCGCTTCAGTAAGCACAACACCAGCACTTATAGGTTTAACAAAAAAAAGAGGTACTAGATAGCCAGGCACGACCAAGCCAGCTAATGTAGTGCCTAAGCGGGCATTTAAAAAAACAACAACGACTACACCTATCCATACGGTAGTGATAATGGAGCTTTGAAGCGCGCCTATCGGGAAAATGGTCAATTCAAAAAAATTACCCATGCACTAACTCTTGCGCTGCATTTAGTTGTTCTAACGTGAGCGGTTTTTCAAAAACGGCTAAAACGTACTCCATTGCCTTAAATTTTAATAAATCATCACTATCATTGCATGAGGTGAATATGATGGTTGGTGTGGATTTTGACTGTCGTGAATAAAACGCATTAAAGTCATCAAATTGTGTTTCCTTTGATTGAGATGTATCAATCAACAGAAAGTCAAATTTTTGCTTTTGCATTGCTTCTTGGGCTTCATCATAAGTTGTTGTTATCTCTACCTGATTAACATGTTTTGACAACCACATCTCTAACAACATTGCCAAGGACAGATCGTTTTCGACCAAAAGTACAGTTAGGTTATTCATCAAAATCAATCCCTGGTAATACAAATGAAATGCGATAACCTTCCCCAATCTTGGTTTTCAATCTACAAATATTATTATCTTGATTAAAAAACGATATAAAATGTAAGCAATTCCCAAGCAGTGAACTGATATCTTGCACCTCGTGATTTTTTAATTGTTCAAGGAAGGAATTTGATACACCATACCCTGTGTTGGTTATTTTTAAATAAATATAACTGCCATGCTTTAGTGTTACATATTTACTTTGAATACAGATACTTTTTGGTACGACACAGTCTTCAGCCAGCAATTTAAGGAGCGACGAAATTAGTTGCCTAAAACGTTGAACTTGCCCAATACACAAAGATTGCCCGGTGAATTTTTTTTCTATGTTGAGCTCAATGCGATTTTGTTTTGATACAGTTATTATTGATTCGATCTCATCGCTCAGTATTTGTTGTGGTGAAAAAGGGATACTAGAGTCGTTTCTTGCTTTGGTTACTTCATTTAAAAAGTAATGCGTTCCGATGGTGAGTTTTGCTGATTGCTCTAATTTGTTTTGAATAAGATAATGCAAATAAGTAAGTTCAGGATCGTCAATACGCTGCTCCATTTGAAGAATACTCAACTGAATTGCAGAGAGAGAGTTTTTCATTTTTTCGAGATAATTGTTATATAAACCGCGCTCAATTGTTTGATGATTAACTAGTTCACCCATATCAAAAAATTCACACATTAATCCAGATGATGTTATGTCTTTTTTGAGCTTATTTTCGCTATCACTTAACAGTGTACTCAAAGTGAGTATATAGGCGCTGCCGTGTAAATTGACAATTGTGGTATATTGCTCCGCACTATTGTTTAAAGTGAGATGTCGAAAAATATGTCTGATAGAGTCTTCGGACTCTTTCATAAATTGTTTAAGGAAATGGAAAGCGTTGTTATCAAATAATTGAATTTGATAACGTTGTGCCAGTCTTTCCATAGACGTATTTACTTCTAATACATGACCAAACAAGTCAAATACAATCGCCGCATCGTTCATGGTGTAGAATATTTGCCTGAAAAAGTTTTGCGATTCGAGTAAGGCACCAACACTATGATTAAGCTCTTTCTCACACATTGAGTTTTTTTTACTTTTAAGAAAATTCGCTAGTGGGTTTTGCTTATTAGTCTCACTAAGTTGTTTTTGGTAAATTAAGCTACTAATTTTTTTAGCAAATAACTCAATTATGCTAATAAGGTTGATGATGTTGTTACTCTTGGGACTAATGATCGTTAAGGCCCAAAATCCCATTACTTGATCGTTTTTAATAAATGGCACAATAAGTTCAATTTCTTCGGGATCTACGTGTTTAAAATATTTGCGATTGGGTGAGATACATCTTCGCTTTTTGATGGCAGACAAGTAAGGTTCACGCTCATAATCTCGTCTCATTTCATTGATATCATCCAATTGGCAATTGAACGCGCTAATTTCTTTTAGTCGATGATCTTTCTTTACTTTTTGGAGGAAAATACTTTTTTGTAAATTTAAACTCTGTGTGACCAAATTGGTAATATCTAGCCAAAAGTCATTGTCTATTTTGTGTTCTAATAAGCTCGGTTGGATCGATTGCTTTATTTGAGAATTAAGATCAACCAGTGTGTGTTGTAAATGAGAGTGTTTTTGCTTTAGTTGGATGAAATTAAAAACGCCAAGGCATAGTATTAACTCTGTTATGTTAGGTAATAGATTAAGCGTTTGTTGAATTATTGGCAGAGTTACTAATAATAAGCCATTTAAGCTAATAGAATAATAAAAATAGCGTTTAGATGTGATACTGCTCAGTATTAAAAATAGTAAAATGCCCATTCCCGTAAAGGTCATAATATTAATCTTAATAGGTAATACGCTGTAATAACGTGCCTGTTTCGCTGCAAATATAGCAGCAGCATGATATTGAATAAGGTGCCAGCCAATATTGCCCTCGTTGTTTGGTGGGGTAATGTTAAATCCCTCCAGTTCAAGTTGAGAGGTTAAAAATATGTTCTTGCCTTTTAATGTTCTGATGGGCTCTGCGAGCGTTTGGAATTGTTGTTCATTGAAGATTGCTGTACTGATAGGAACTGAGGCAAAGTTAATATAGTGATTTCGTAAATTAAAACCCAATGCTGAAGTTGGGCTATCGAAAGATGAGGTTGCAGTAATGTATTGTCCGACAAACTCTCTATTAACGCCAAACAACTTGGGAATGGGCAATAGATAGCCTGCACTTGGTTGCCAAGATGTTTTCTCACTTAGCCTTAAGCTACCACTATTGTTATTTATAACGACCGGTATTTTTATGGTGTTGATCTTGAACTCTTCAATCAGAGCATGCTGTTCATGGGAGAGAGGTTTGTCTGCTAACACCCAAAAGGTTTGATTTGCATGTGGTGTTACTGTAGAGAGAATGTGGCGAGTATTTTGAGTTGTCTCTATTATCACTGAATGTTGGGGCGCATCGAGAGAGGTGGTTTGTGCAATTTGATCATTTATGTGCAAGTTAAACATCAAATTTAGGCGGCTAAACTCGAGGCTCAGATAAGCTAAAACATAGATGACTAAAGCGATTAATAGATACCGACTAATTGCCCAATGATGCATTCATTTCTCTGATTATTATGCAAAGATTATTTATTAAAACAATAGTTTAAAAAGTATAATATGTCAGATTACATTTATGATTTAACGCAAATAGAATTCAATTTTAAGCGGTAAAACAGGCGCTATGGCTTACAATTTACGGCATAAACTTCGCCATAATACATAATTAGTATGAGCCAAATAAATGTGCACTTACCATCAGGTATGATCAGACTATCTATCGTAGATTAATGAGTGGTTGCTGTAGTACCTCTTTTTGAGCGACTTCAAATCAAACCCCTTAGTGATGAATAATTTAAGGGTTAATCAATGCAACTACTCACCTAATATATTTTGTTACAAGAAAATATTTTAGGCCGCTTTGATCTAATGTTTGGTAAATACATTCGCAGATTTTGTTAGTTTTTCATAAGTAGTAATGAATAATGGGTTTCACTAGAGCGCTGCTGAAACGTTAACCCCGCTTTGCAAGCTAATGCATCAATGATAAACGTGCCTATGCCAAAGTTACCTTCAGAGTTCGGCTTGGGATTGATACGATTAGTAAAAATAATCGATTGTTCAGAAATGGAAATTGAGAGTACACCTTCACCATATTTTTGAAAGTTGGTTTCGATCTGTGAAATGAGTAACTCAAATTCTCGATCACTCAATAGAATTAAAAAGGGAGAGGGGTCTATGGATAGTGACAGCGATGAATTGGTTGTGTTTCGCCACTTTTCTAACTCTTTGACCACATCAATTTCGACAATGTGTGTTTCATTGTCATTCACCCACAGAGACAATATCGTATTAGCAAGTTTAACGGTCTTTTGTTGAGTCTTTTTTAGTTCATCAATATGATTTAGCACTTGCTCAGTTAAACTATCAATATGATCGAATTGTGCTAACTGATGACCAAGCAAAGTTAGCGGGTGACGAATTTCATGGCTGAGGAAACTCGAAAAAGATTTTTCTCTCGATACGGCCTGGTGTTCGTTAGATATGGCTTCTAGTGTTAATTGTTTAGCCGTTTCTAGTTCACTAAATCGTAATGGTGAATGACAATCACCAGCATTGATATGTTTAACAAAGAGTGCCATTTGACTGTCTAATTCATGGAGTATTGTTGACAACCATAACGCGAATGAAAGCATACCTAAAAGACAAATTAACAGCAAAATAGGACGTATATCAAGGGTAGCGTTTTTGTCAAATTGGTGCGCAGCGTAAATCGTTGGGGAGTTGATAGTGTCACGATATGCTAATAAATAATTATCATGGTACTCAGTCGTTATTAAATAAACATGATTGTGTTTTGTCACTTCTGAGAATTGTTTTCTAATTGATACTGGTATGTCATCTAGATTGTCGCTAACAAAACGGGAGTGAGATTGAACTTTCTGACCGTTTTCGGCGAAGTGCTGCGCGTCATCAAATAAATAAAACTCAGAAGTGTGATCTAACGCAAACCAATACAATGTGGTTGCTGTTGCTGCTAGCAATATACTGAATAACGTAAAGGGCAATAGTATGTTGCGATTTAAAAAATGTCTTAACGGTTTAGCACTTTTCACGCAGTAAGACTCCTATGCCTTTGAGTGTATGTAAAAGCGGTTTTTCATTTGGCTTGCTTAAATTGCTTCTTAATCGACTGATGAGCGTTTTATACATATCAGAAGAGACATCCTGATCGGGCCATAATGTTTCAAGAATAATCCTTTTATCTACTGGATGCGGGAAATACTCAATGAGCAATTGTAATAATTGCCATTGCTGAGGTGATAAAGTGATAGGTCGTTGGTGCCGCATCGCAATACGCTGATTTAGGTTTACGTTTAGGTCAGCTAATAGAAATGATTGTGATACAGTATTGATTTTTTTAGCCTTAAGTAACTTTAGCCTGATACTCAACTCTGCAAGTTCAAAGGGTTTTGTCAAATAATCTAAAGCACCGAGCGAAAATGCTTTAAGTTTACTTTGTAACTGATGTTCAGCTGTTAAAAACAAAAGCGGTGTATTTGGATGTGTCTTTGCAAAATGTTCAGCGAGAGAAAAACCAAGACCATCGGGTAAGCCAATGTCTAACACGATAGCATCATAATTTTGCTGCTCGGCAATGTGTTTAGCGCTGTATAAATTGTCGGCATAATCTACATCAATACCTTCATTGTTTAAAAAGGTAATTGTGCATGCTGCAAGTTGCCTATCATCCTCAACTATTAAAACTAGCATTTCAGTACTCTTATCGTTGCATTTTATTGCTTTTATATCTGTTAAATCTATCACTAGACTAAAATTAGCAATGGTTACCTTTTCGTTACCTTAGTAATTGTATGCTATTTGATATCGGAGGCGTAAAACTTATGAAGAGAAAAATGTTAATGACATCAAATGTAATTGCGATTGCAGTTCTGCTTAGTGCATGTGGGGGGGGAGAATCTATTAGCAGTAATGGTATGAGTGCTGACTTAGTTGTCAATAATGCCAATATTTATACTGTTAATGGCGCTCAACCATGGGCAAACAGTATGGCTATCAAAGAAGGTAAAATTATTCACCTTGGTGATAATGAAACTGTAAAACAATATATCGCTGATAACACCGAGGTAAAAGACTTAGCAGGAAAACTAGTGTTACCTGGTCTTCATGATGTGCATATTCACCCACTAGAATCGGCATCACAAGCGACCCACTTTACTATTCCAGAATATGGAACAATAGATGAGTATCAATCATTGATTATAAGTGCTAGTAAACAACATCCTGATGCCGAGTGGCTGATTGGCTATGGCCATAGTATTGATGGACTACTTGAACTGGGAGTATCACCAAAAACTATTATCGATCAAGTGATTGCTGAACGTCCAGTAATCATAATGGAACAGACTTCTCATTCAATGTGGGTTAATTCGAAAGCGCTCTCAATTGCTAATATTACACAGCAAAGTCGCGACCCTATCGGCGGTGTATTTGGTCGTGGTGAAAGTGGCGTATTAAATGGCATTTTATATGACAATGCTGGCAATTTAGTGATGGACCTTGCAATGCAAAGCCAGGGTGATGAAGCAACAGAAAACTATTTTGGTTTTCTTGAATATACCCAACCTGAATTATTAAAGCATGGCGTTACATCAATCAGTGATGCACGCGTGTATTGGCAAAGAGGGCAATTAGATACCTGGCTTAAATTAGCAAACGATGATGCGCTTAAAATGCGGGTGAGTTTGGGGCTTTGGGCTTACCCTGAAGCCAGTGATGAATCTCAACTAGCTCAATTAAAATCCTTGTATCAAGCGTCTCAAGATTCTTTACTAAAAGTAGATCAGGTTAAAGTTTACATGGACGGAATCCTAGTCAATACAACGGCTGCATTAAAGGCACCTTATGAATACAGTTGGTTAGCACTGGATGGTGATAAAGGCCTTAACTATTTCGCACAAGCGCGGTTAGCCAAATATATTGAAGTGTTAGAGCCTATTGGTTTTGATTTCAACATTCATGGCATTGGCGATCGTGGCATTCATGAAGCCCTTAACGCTATTGAAGTTGGCTCCAAAGGCATTGGACGCCATCGTATCACGCATCTTGAAGTTGTGGACTCGCTCGATTTACCTCGTTTTAAAGAGCTCGGTGTGATAGCAGATGCTCAAGTTTCAGGGGAGTTTACAGAGCCCCATCACTGGCATGAAATGACCCCTTTACTCGGGCATCAACGTAGCGATCGTTTAGTGCCTATTGCCAGTTTAGTTGAACAAGGCGCGATGCTTACGCTTAGTAGTGATTGGAACGTGAGCACACTCAACCCTTTTGTTGGTATTGCACATGCTGTGAGTCGTGCACCTGAGGCAATTAGCATTGAACAGGCTATCGAGGCTTATACTATCAATGCGGCTTATGCGATGAGACAGGATGATAAGGTGGGTTCATTAGTAGAGGGAAAAGAGGCTGATTTTATTGTTTTAGATCGCAACATATTGACCTTAAGTGCAGCACAAATCAAGCAAACAAAGGTGTTACAAAGTTATATAATGGGCGAATTAGTTTATCGTGCTTACTAGCAAAAAGGCGATTGTAGGGGGACGTAATGCTTGTCGGTTTGTTCTAACTACGACGGCGTTTAGATAAAGTGCAATCTTGTTGCTTTATACTAAAAGCCACCATAACTAGGTGGCTTTTAAGTTAGAGTTAATGACTTGGCATTCCTTGTTCCGCAATTACCGCAATTTGCGGCTGTACATCCAAACCATAACCAAAGAAAGTGGCAGCAATTAGCACTATTGAAGAGGCAATCATTAGCTTTACTAGTAGTGGCAAACAGAACTTAAACCACTGGCCGTATGGCACACCCGCCATACCTATGATACCCATTAATACGGCATTCGTTGGGATAATCATATTGGAAAAGCCATCACCAAATTGATAAGCAAGTACAGCAACTTGGCGTGGTACACCAACTAAATCACCAAGAGGTGCCATTAGTGGCATGGTCACATATGCTTGGCCTGAACCTGATGGAATAAAGGTATTTAAAAGTGTTTGAATAACAAGCATACCAACAGCAGAAATTTCAGCACTTACATAAGAAAGTGGTAAGCTCATGCCATAAACAAGCGAGTGAAGAATTTTACCGTCATCAAGAATAAGTGCGATACCACGTGCAACACCGATTAAAATTGCGGTGGTAACCAAATCAGATGTGCCTTCAATAAACTTGTTTGCAGCAGTGTTAGCATCAAGCTTACCTAATACCGTAATTACTAGGCCCCAAGCTATAAACAAGCCGCCGAGCTCATATAAATACCAACCTTTAGTTGCGATGCCCCAAACGGCAATCACTAAGGTGGCAATAAAGCTTAATAATACCAATTGGTGACGACGATTTAGTTTCGGGTAGACGTGCGTTTCTTTACCGTCTAATGGACAAGGAATACCTGCCATTAACGAGCGAGATGGATCAGCCTGTACTTGCTTGGTGTAAGCCCATACATGATGAAAACCAATTAATACAAATGGTACAAAAATCGCTAAACGTAACCATAGGCCTGAATAAACCGGTACTTCGGCAATTTGCTGTGCAATTAAAACGGTAAATGGGTTAAATGCTGATACACCGTAGCCAATACCATATCCGGCAACAATCATTCCCACAGCTGTCATGGCGTCTAGGCGCATGGCTTTACAAAGTGCTACCAATATAAGTACAAAAGGAATGTATTCGCCTGCTGTACCAATTGCGCTTGATGCAAGGGCAAAACAAAATACCACTGCAAAAATGAGTTTTTGTGGCTTATCGCCATGTTTTTCTAACAAACGGCCGATTAACGCATCTACTGTGCCTGTAGCACGAGCTATTGCAAGCACACCGCCAACAATCAAAACAAAAAAGATAACGTCTTGTGCAGCCGCAAATGCACGGGGAATCGCGGTAAGAAAGTCCCATGGGGTAAGGTAATGACTTTCGGAAGCAACTTGATAAGTGCCAGGTACAACCGCTTGGCGGCCATTTGCTGTTTCTACAGTATCAAAAAAACCTTGGGGTACAATCCAAGTAGCAAGGTAAGCGACAAACATCATCGCCAATAGCAATACCAGCGTATGAGGTACTTTCAATGTCTTAGGCATAAATAAGTCCAGTTGTGGGAAAGGGCATAGTTTATGCGTAATTTAGCAGCTTAAAAAGTGAGTTTTGTAAACAAATTAGAATGGCTTATTGCCAAATTATAATTGGTTATAAAAGAGTAGGCGTTAATCAAGCTTTTGAATATATTCTATCAACTGTGTATGACGAAAAAAGCGCATAAAAAAAGCACCAAAAGGTGCTTTAATTAATTTGCTTCATATGGCAGTGGGTCACTTGCCTTGTTAAGCTCAAAAGCTTCTAAACGCTCTTGGCATGCACCGCATTTGCCACAGGCTTTTTCACGACCGTTATAGCAGGTCCATGTTTTGCTGTAGTCTAAACCCATGCTGAGGCCATCGGTTAAGATTTCAATTTTAGTGTTATTTAAGTATGGGCTAACAATTTCTACTTCTTCATAGTTAGCGATACGGCAAACATCATCCATTTTCTTCACAAATTCTGGACGACAGTCTGGGTAAATAGCATGATCGCCAGAGTGTGCCCCGTAAAACACTTTATTTGCCTTAAGTGATACTGCATAACCTACTGCAAGCGATAATAAAATCATATTGCGGTTAGGCACTACCGTTGATTTCATACTTTCTTCTTCGTAGTGACCTTCAGGTACATCGATATCATCTGTTAGAGACGAACCGCCAATTAATTGGTTGATAGCCGATATATCAACAACCTTGTGCGAAATACCAAGTTCTGCACATACATCTGCTGCCACTTTTAATTCTTTAACATGACGCTGGCCGTAATTAAACGAAAGTGCGTACACTTCATAACCTTGGCGAATGGCTCTATTTAAAACGGTATACGAATCCATTCCACCAGAGTAAATTACAACAACTTTTTGCGACATATTTCTCTCACTTTAGCTATAATAGCGGTTTTTGCGGGCGCGATAGTCTACACCTTCGTGACCTTGAAGACAAATCTAGCAGTAATTTGAGGCGTACGTTGTACAAAATTAACGAAGTATTCGAAACCATTCAAGGTGAGGCTAGCTTTACTGGCTGTCCATCTATTTTTATTCGCTTACAGGGTTGCCCTGTGGGATGTGCTTGGTGTGATACCAAGCAGACGTGGCATACGGACGATACTTACTTGGTTGATCTTGCTGAGACAGTAGAGAAGAAAGCAGACTCAGATTACTTTGCTAACTGTAACGCTGAGCAGATCCTTGCACTTATCGCTGATAAACAATATCAAGCAAAACATATTGTGATCACCGGCGGTGAACCCTGTATGTATGACTTAAATCCGCTTTGTAATTTGCTTCATGAAAACGGATTTACCACGCAAATTGAAACCAGTGGCACATTTGAAATTCTAGCGCCAACAGAAACCTGGGTTACAGTATCACCTAAAATTAATATGCGTGGTGGTTATGAAGTATTAAAAAGCGCCATTCATCGTGCAAATGAAATTAAGCATCCCGTTGCGATGATGCGCCATGTTGAAGAATTAGAAGAATTGTTTGAAGCAGCGGGCCATACACCAGCGTTAGTTTATCTGCAGCCAATTAGCCAAAAAGCTAAAGCCACTCGTTTAGCGATTGAAGTATGTAAGGCAAAGAACTGGCGTTTGTCGGTACAAGTTCATAAGTATATTGGCATTGCTTAACTTCGATTAGTTAGCTGGATGAAATGTAAAAAGGTGCTAGTTAGCGCCTTTTTACATTTCACTAAGAATCAACCTGTTTTTACATCAACTTTCAGTTTAAGTTTTTGTCCTGGCTGAATGTACTGATTTTTAGCAATGCCATTCCATTTCATTATGTCCGATACTGATACTTTATACCGTCCGGCAATTCGTGCCAGAGAATCGCCCTTTCGTACTCTATAGGTAATTGTTCGTTCAGAGATATTGCCTGCAATGGTCGAACTTTCTGCAGGTTGATAAACAGTTAGAGTTTGACCAAGGCTTAAAGTGGCATTTTTACTTAGCTTATTCCATTTCATCAAGTCTTTGGTGCTCACTTTATATTTACGGCTAATTTTCCAAAGGCTATCACCACTGACCACAATGTGAGTTTTTTTTCGATTGACAGTATTATTTGCTGCAACACGCATTTGACCGCTTAATAAATTGTTATCAATTTCACCATTACTTAACGGTACAAATAGCTGTTGACCAATACGAATGGTATTGTTTGGCAATTTATTAAGTGTCTTAATACTATCGCTACTAGTATCAAACTGTTTTGCGATTTTTGATAGGCTATCACCGGACTTAACGGTGTACTGCTGCCAACGAATACGATCTTTGGCATCCATTTTGGCAAGCTTAGCTTTAAATTGGTATGCCTTATCTACTGGTACTAATAATTTATGAGGCCCCGTTGGGTCAGTTGCCCAGCGGTTAAATGCAGGATTGAGTTTATACATATCAGTAATTGGAATATCAGCCATTGCTGCAGCTTTGGCTAAATCGATCTGCCCGCCGATATTAACTAATTCAACAGCAGGTTTGTTGGCAATTTTATTCCATGTAATTTTGAATTCTTCAGAGCGAGCGAGTAAGTCCGAAAGAGCCAAAAGTTTTGGTACATATTGTGTGGTTTCCTGTGGCAAATCAAGCGACCAAAAATCCGTTGGTAAATGTTTTTTACGGTTTTTCTTGATTGCGCGTAGTACACGTCCTTCACCTGAGTTATACGCAGCAATGGCATTTAGCCAATCACCATCAAGCGTTTTATGTAAGTACGTTAAGTATTCAAGCGCAGCACGTGTTGATTCGGTGATATCACGACGACCGTCGTACCACCAATTTTGCTTTAAACCAAAACGCTCACCGGTTGCTGGCATAAATTGCCAAATGCCTGATGCACTTCGGTGCGAATAACCAAAAGGGTCAAAGGCACTTTCTACAATGGGTAAAAGGGCAATTTCAATAGGGATTTGGCGTTTTTCAACTTCCTCAACAATATAGTAAAGGTAAGGCTCACCTCGTTTTGCAATACGGTCGATGTATTTTTGGTGTTTAGCGTAGTAATTTCGTTCAGCTACAACTGCACGATTTTGCGGCACAGGAATAGAAAGTTGGTAGCGAATTCGCTCCCACACATCATCAAATTCAGGGATTTGTTCAATGACTTCTTGCTCTTCTTCAGCAAGTGCGAGCACAGTTAATGCATCATATACGTCTTGAGAGCTCGCTACTGTGTAGTTTGGCTCTACTGTATTCTTTGATTGAGATTGCTTTGTCGTTTGACAACCCACAAGCCACACACTGGCGCTTAGGGCAATTAATTGCTTATAAGTCATTAATACAAATTACCGAGTTAAAACGGAACGCAGAATAATACCGATCTTGGCTAAAAATTGCCAATTTCATTTATTTTTATCATTAATTTATAAATAGATTTAATAATTATCTTTAAGTTCCCTTAATGCCGCAAAAATACTTACGTCATCGGTATTGTTTATTGTTGTTTTTATCATAATGCTGTTTTTTACGTCATCAATGTGTGAGCGTAAAAATGGGTTTATTGCTTTTTGCTTTGCAATTGTTGTGGGTAATGAAATCTTGTTATGTTTAGACAGTTCATCGCGGTAACTAACTAAATTTTGATTGTTTGGTTCGATAAAAACAGCAAAGTCTAGGTTGGCACGCGTGTATTCATGAGTGCAATATACGTTTGTTGTATTTGGTAGCGCTTTGATGCGCAAAAGCGATGCCAGCATTTGTGAAGGGGTTCCTTCAAATAAACGACCGCAACCAGCATTAAATAAAGTATCGCCACAGAACAGCATGTCTTCATTGTAGTAAGCGATATGGTCAAGGGTATGACCTGGTACTGTCATAATATTTAATGAGATGCCTAATTCATCCAAGGTAATAACCTGTTTATCTTCTAGTTTATGAGTTATGCCTTTAAATGGGCTGTTGCTCGGTCCATAAACAGGAAGCTTAGAAAATTCAGAGACTAGCTTTTCAACGCCATTGGTATGATCCCAATGATGGTGCGTAATTAAAATACCTGCTAAGCATAACTGGTGTTGTTGGCAATATTTCAAAACCGGCGTAGCATCACCGGGATCTACAACATATACATTATTGTTATTTATTAAGGCCCATATATAGTTGTCATTAAATGCGGGAATGGGAATTACTTGTACCATATTAACTAGCTCTGTTATGTTTACTTTATACGTTACACTTTATTATAGCGAGGCAATTACTTGAAACCAGCGCTAAGTTTACAAAATCCGATTCAGCCACATTGTTGGAATGACTTTCCTCATGGTGAATATTTAAAAGAAGAAATTGAACATATTTTCACACCTTGGCTTAATCGTATTTTTGGCTACCACTTATTAAAAATTGGTGAGCTGAGCGCTGAGCTTGATACTTCAGGATGTGTTATCAAACATCAAGTTAATGTCGCAAATTCGAGTAAAGCGGGTGTAAGAGCTCATATTGACGAATTGCCTTTTTCAGAACAAACCGTAGATGGTTGTGTTTTAAGTCATGGCCTTGAATATTTAACTGATCCACATCATTGTCTTAGAGAAGTGCATCGAGTGCTTATGCCGGGCGGCTATTTAGTATTAAGTGGTTTTAATCCGCTGAGCTTTTGCGGTCTTGCAAAGGGTATACCCTTTGCTAAACAAAAATTGCCTTGGAGCGGTCGCTTTTTTACCCCTGCAAGGGTAAAAGACTGGTTGCATTTATTGGGCTTTGAAGTGGTGTTTGAAGAGCGTGCAATTTATGCTTCTTTGGCAAGGGGCTCGCGATTATCGCGCTTTAAAGCATGGCAATCATTTTGTCAGCAATACCTTAAACCACTTGGCAGTGTCTATGTGATTGTGGCAAGAAAACGTGTTGCACCGTTAACGCCAATAAAACCTAAGTGGCATGCTAGACCACAGTTTAACCCTGCAGTGAGGGGAGTAGGCCTGCGAAGCACTCCAAGAAGCGCTTCAGTTGGCTCAAAACGAGAATCTAATTAAACCTAAGGGGAATTTTTAAATAAGTTTTGCCATTTGCTTCGGCTTCTGGAAAATGTCCAGCATTGATATTGACCTGAATAGATGGGTGAATTAGTTTTGGTACAGCAAGCCCAGAGTCACGCATTTCTCTTGTTTTTACATAATCGTGCTGACTCACACCATTTTTTAAATGCACGTTGTATTGTTTTTGAGCTTCTACACTCGTAACCACACTTAATTCACGACCATTCGGTTGGTAGTCATGGCACATGTATAAATGGGTATCGTTACCAAGTTCAAAAATGCGTTGAATAGAATGATATAACTGACCTGCGTCACCTCCAGGGAAATCGCAGCGTGCAGTGCCACTGTCGGGCATAAATAGGGTGTCACCGACAAATGCATTGCGGTCAACTATGTAGGTTACGCTGTCTGGTGTATGTCCCGGTGTAAACATGACAGTTACGGCTTCTTCACCTAAGTAAAACACTTCGCCATCATCAAACAGGTGACAAAACTGGCTGCCATCGGCCGGCATATTAAGATTAAATATTTCTGTAAAGTGCTGTTGCACTTGCGTAATGTATTTACCTGTTGCGACTTTGGCACCCAGTTTTCGTTTTAAATATTGTGCTGCAGAAATGTGATCTGCATGAGCATGCGTTTCTAAAATCCAGTCTACATCGAGATGATGACTATCAATATAATGAATTAGTGAGTCAGCAAATTGATAGCCGACATCACCAGATGATGAGTCGAAATCAAGCGCGGCATCGATAACCATGGCTTTTAAGCTGCGATTATCAAATACCACATAACTGATGGTAGACGATTGTTTGTGAAAAAAACTTTCAATGGTTACGTTCATACGTGTGTAAACTTGATATGTCAAATATGGCATAAGATATATCATAGTGTAATAAAGAGGTCTAGCTTTGCGCTTCGAATCCGCTATCCTCTAGCAAGTTACTGCTCTCTGCAGCTTCGCGTGCTAAATCATCTACGCGTTCGTTTTCGGTATGTCCTGCATGACCTTTAACCCAACGCCATTCTACATGGTGCTTAGCATTTGCAACATCAAGTCGTTGCCAAAGATCTTTGTTTTTGACATCTTGCTTGCTGGCAGTTTTCCAACCACGCTTTTTCCAATTAGCGAGCCAAGACTCAATACCTTGTTTAACATATTGGCTGTCGGTAGTAAGGATCACTTGGCAAGGCTCTTTCAAAGACTCTAAGCCAACAATTGCGGCAAGCAGTTCCATTCGGTTATTGGTGGTGAGTTTATACCCTTGGCTGAGCTCTTTTTCATGACCTTTATAACGAAGTAAAGTGCCATAACCTCCGGGGCCTGGGTTACCAAGACACGAACCATCGGTAAAAATCTCTACGTTTTTTTGCACAGTTTGCCTTTTATTTATGTAGAATGAAGCTATTAACCATAACAAAATTTATGATTTGACGATATGGCTCACAGGCAAATAGTACTGGATACCGAAACAACAGGTATCGATCCTAAACAAGGGCACCGCATTATTGAAATCGGTTGTGTTGAATTAGTGAACCGCCGACTGACCGGTAATAACTTTCACGTGTATATCGATCCTGAACGTGATATTGAAGATGAAGCTATTTTTGTTCACGGTATTACTTCTGATTTTCTTGCAGGAAAGCCTAAGTTTCGTGATGTTGCAGCCGAATTTTTAGATTATATTAAAGGTGCAGAGCTCGTTATTCATAACGCGGCGTTCGACGTCGGCTTTATGGATCATGAATTTTCATTACTTAGACAAAACTATCCAAAGACCCATGATGTCTGTCAAGTGCTTGATACCCTTGCGATGGCACGTGAGCTACATCCTGGGCAAAAGAATAACCTTGATGCACTTTGTCGTCGTTATGATATAGATAACTCCAAACGTACATTACACGGCGCTTTACTCGATTCTGAGATCTTAGCTGATGTCTACTTAGGCATGACAGGTGGCCAAGTAAGTTTAAATTTGGCTAATCAAGAAGGGCCAAGTGGTGATAATACCAAAGGTATTCGCAGGCTTTCACCGGATAGGCCTCGACTAAATGTGGTATTTGCCGATAACGAAGAACAAGTGGCACATATCGAACGCTTAAATTTGGTAAATGAAAAAGGCGGACACTGCCTTTGGCTCACAGAGGAAGCATAATGAAAAAATGGTTGTTAGGGTGTTTTAGTTTTTTTTTGATTTCACATTGTTTTGCAAACCAGACCGAATTAGAAGTTATTCAACGTAATAGCAATCAAAATGAACTTAAAATTTTCGACAACCGCTTTCGCATTGATTATCAAGTTGATGAAATAACGCTACTCTTCTTCCGTGAAAAAGGCACACCTGCAGTTATTCTTGTGAGGCCAGATGGCAGTAAAATTTATGCCACTGAATCTTTGCGCGATACCAGTATTCAATGGTTTGATGACGAAACTTATGACATTGTAAAAATAAAAAAACCAATGCCAGGACCTTGGCAAGCTATTGGCAAAATACTCCCAGAGAGTAAATTAATGATCTTAAGTGACATTGAATTGCATGTAGATGCTCTACCGCCACTATTGTTTAAAGGTGAAACGATTAAAGTAACAGGCCGATTAACTAACGGCGGTAACCCAATAGAAGAAGGGCTGTTTCGCGATTTAGTAACACTAAATGTGGATTTCGTTAGTACTAATAATAAAGAGTACTTCAATTTTGGCGCAAAGCCTGTGCCAATTGCTGAATTAATGGATGACGGCAAAGGCTATGACGAAAGACCGGGTGATGGCGTATTTACTGGTGAGTTTGAGCTTAACTTTGCGTCAGGTGAGTGGCAACCAGAATATGAAGTTCGCACACCAATTTTAAGGCGTAGCTTAGTTAAAGACCCAATCATTGTGGAGCAATCACCCATTAGCTTTGCATTTACTGAAGCCGCGGAAGGGGAAGAGCACCATCATTTAGCAATTAATGTAAATACTGAAAAAGTGAAAGCTGACTCACTTATCTACCAAGGTACAATTTATTACCCGAATGGTGAAACCCAGGTATTTAATTTAGAAGCACAAGACAAAGTGGTACGAGAATTAAAACTAGTCAATTATGACTGGGGTGTTTATGAAGTTGAACTTACCTTATTTGGTAGTAATATAAATGGGCGAGAATTTGTCGCTAAAGTAGATAAGCAAGAATTTGAAATAGACAAACCAATTGAAAAAGTGCCGGAGCAAGATAAACCAATTGTGCCGGAAATAAATCTTGAACCTGAGTTACCACCTGAACCTGAGCTCGATGTTGAGAAAATTATTTTCTGGGCAGTGGTTGGCAATGTATTTATTTTATTGTTTGGCTTTATTGTTATCCGTGTCTTTATTCAGAAAAAACCGTTATTAGGTGGCCTGATGAATAAGTTGAAGAAAAACAAAAAAGACGAGAAAGAACAAAAAGTAGCGCATTCTGAGCAGAAATCAGACAGTTCAGATGAAATTTTGAACCTTTCGATGCCAGACGAGTAAAAAAGCGAGAAAAAAACAAAAAAACTATTGACTCTTATAGGGGTGATTCGTATTATTCACGCCGCTGTCAAGGAGCGCTGAGAGTTAACTCAGAAGTGAGCCCTGGCAGGTTTGAAATGATGCGGAGTGGTAGTTCAGTTGGTTAGAATACCGGCCTGTCACGCCGGGGGTCGCGGGTTCGAGTCCCGTCCACTCCGCCAAATTTAGGGGGTTCCTGCGATAGTGGTTACTATCACTTCATAAGGAAATACCAAAAACCATAAGATCATTTTGTGGTTTGCCTAAAAATTGAGCACCGTTTGAGTTTTCAGGCGGTGCTTTTTTCTTGCAAAAAATTACTCCGAAGCAACCGATTTTCTAACCACGCGCCGGTCATAAATCCGGCTCACC
>NZ_JBFKMX010000022.1:0-39226 GCF_041629635.1 Pseudoalteromonas sp.
GTATGTGATCTCAAGTGGCTCAACCTGCTCTGCCAGTGAAGCACTGATCAATGGTCTTGCGGGCATTGATCTTGACGTGGTATTAATAGGTGGACAAACTTGTGGCAAACCTTATGGCTTTGTACCAACAGATAACTGCAGCACAATGTACTTCACCATCCAGTTTAGTGGTGTGAATGAAAAAGGCTTTGGTGAATACTCTGATGGCTTTATTCCAAAACAGAATCCAAATTTCCAAACAGAAATTAAGGGTTGTACGGTAACTGACGATCTAACACGTCCTATGGGCGATATTTCAGAAGGCATGTTATCTACCGCCCTGTATCATATGGAAACTGGAAGCTGCCCAACTGTAAGCGCTACGAAAGCAATCAAACAGGCTGGAAAGAGTATTCAAAGCACTGGACCTGCGTTACATGTTCCAGATAATCGTTTTGAACAGATGATAGAGAATAATGCGATTATCACGCCAATTAAAGAGGCATCAAATTAACAATTAACGCTCTAGAAAAGGTGGCCACTGCCACCTTTCTATTATCGAAAAATAAAAAATAACGATATACCCGCTATCGCCAGCAATGTGCCAATAGTTGTTTTTGTTGAAGGAATTTGCCCTTTAACGATAGCGAAAAACAAAATAAATAAAGGCGATGTAGCAATTAGTGTTTGCGCTACTGCAGGGTTGGCATATTTCAAAGCAACTTGCTGCAACCAAAGTGTTAAAAATGTTCCCACAATGATAGCAAGCAACAGCAAAGCAAATTCGCGGCTAGCTAATTTACGAAAGCCACAAGCTATAGCAAAGAACTCATTACGTTTAAACAGCACTAACATAATAAATATAGCGCTAATACCTGCAAATAAACGCAACAAAGCTCCTAACAATGGCTCTATATCACCTGCAACAAGCGCATAGTGTGAAATAACTACACCCGATGCCTGGCACACACTTGCCAATAATCCAAACCCAATACCCGATGCATTCACCGCTTGCTTATTTTCTTCTGGTTGCATCACCACTAATGCCACAGCAAATGTTGTAACCAATACACCTAGCCAGCTTTGCCAATTCAATAAACTACCAAGTAACAAAACAGCTAAAATACCTGAAAGCGGTGGCGCAATGGATTCAAGTAATAAAGTTTTATTCACCCCGATCCGCTTTAAAGAGGCAAAATAGGCACTATCGCCAATGGCGATCCCGATGACTCCCGATAGTAATAAAATCAGCATATGTTGCTGTGATAACTCAAAATTTACTTCGGGTAATAAAGGTAGGGTTATCAACATCAGAGAAGAGGCGAAAATACCTTTAATTAAATTAAGCTGTAACGCACTAAAGTGATGACTAAAACGCCCATACAACACGCTCGCTAAAGCCCAAAAAAATGCAGCTGCCAATGCTGCAACTTCGCCTAACATCTTATTTCCTCTGAATAATTTTAATTGAAATTTTAAATTTAACTGCCACAGTTAAACTAACCCTAAATAAGTTTTTTAAGGAATAGAAATGGCAAATTGGATCGATGGCACAGTAACAGACATAAAATGGTGGAATCAAAAATTATTCAGCCTAACGCTTAGTGCATCATTGCCAAGTTATAAAGCTGGGCAATTTACTAAACTTGCTATGACAATTGAAGATAAAAAAATTGCCCGCGCATATTCCTTTGTAAATACCCCTTCACAATCTGACTTACATGAATTTTTGCTAGTCACTGTGCAAGATGGTTTGTTATCACCACCTTTATCTGAATTATCCATTGGCGAAACTGTACACGTTGCAGAACAATCTTCCGGTTTTTTTACCCTGGATGAAGTACCATCGTCTAAATACCTATGGCTACTTTCAACAGGTACCGCCATTGGGCCTTTTTTATCTATGCTCGGCGATCCAGAGCTCTGGCAAAAGTTTGAAAAAGTAATTTTAGTTCACGGTGTGCGTAAAAAAGAAGATCTGGTTTATCAAGAACTCATAGTTAACACTTGCCAATCTCATCCTCTCACATTCGTAGCTATGGTCAGCCAAGAAACCATAACGGACGGCTTATCTGGGCGGATCACCAACGCTCTTACATCAAAAACGCTATTTGATTATGTTGGAGTAGAGGCATCACCTGAAAACAGCCAGTTTATGCTGTGTGGTAATCCTGAAATGGTAAAAGAAACCACTCAGATTTTATTAGACTTAGGCTTTACACGAAATCGCCGTGCAAAGCCTGGCAATATTACTGTTGAGCAATATTGGTAAGGTAATTATTCGCCTGCAATCGACATACTTTCGATTAATACAGAACCAGTCTGAATACTGCCGCGTAAGTCAACATCTCCACCAATTGCTGCAATTTTTAAGAACATATCTTTTAAGTTGCCAGCAATTGTTACTTCACTTACAGGGTATTGAATTTCACCATTTTCAACCCAAAAACCAGCTGCGCCTCTTGAATAATCACCCGTTACAATATTTACGCCTTGTCCCATCACCTCTGTAACCAGTAAACCTGTACCCATTTCATTTAGCACTGTTTTTAAATCTTGATGTGACGCTTCAACTAACCAGTTGTGAATACCACCAGCATGCCCTGTTGCTTGCATACCTAATTTACGTGACGCATAACTTGCTAGTAAATAGGTTTGTAATTCGCCATCTTTAATTATTTCGCGGTCGATGGTTTTAACCCCTTCACTATCCACAGAAGACGAAGCTAACCCGCCTAAAATATGTGGACGCTCCTCAATATTGACATGCTTACTAAACACTTGCGTGTCTAAGCTATCCAGTAAGAAGCTTGATTTGCGATATAACGCGCCACCGCCAATCGCTGAAACTAAGTGGCCAAACAGTGAGCTTGCAATGTCGGCACGAAAAACAACAGGGTATTTACCGGTAGGAATGCGACGGCAATTTAAACGGGCAATAGTCTCTTGTGCTGCTTCAATACCAACGCTTTGCGCACTGCGAAGTCCATCTTGCTTACGAGCAATAGTATAAGCAGAATCGCGCTGCATCATGCCATTTTCTTCACCAATCACCATACAACTGATGCTATGACGACTACGAGGAAAACCTATAAGCTGGCCATAACTGTTACCATACACACGTAATCCATTATGACTTGAGAAACTTGCACCATCAGAGTTAGAAATACGCTTATCAAATTGCATTGCTGCACTTTCAGCTTGTTTACACAACTCAATTCCCTGTTCAGCAGACACCTGCCAAGGGTGGTATAAATCTAAATCGCGCGGCGCAAAATCAAGTAGTTCTTTGTCTGCAACCCCATTACATGGGTCTTCAGAAGTATATTTTGCAATTTCTACCGCCTTAGCAACCACGGTTTTAAGTGCATCGGCACTTAAATCAGCAGTAGATGCAGACCCTTTTTTATTACCAACATAAACGCTAATGCCCAGTGCACCATCTTGGTTGTATTCTATCGTTTCAACTTCGCCTAAACGTGTTGATACTGACAAACCAGATGTGCTCGACATCGCCGCTTCAGCAGAGCTTGCACCTAACTGTTTTGCATAATCGAGCGCTTCGCTCACAGCCTGTTTAACTTCGTCAAGGCGCTGAAAAATTGGATCGTTTGAATCTGCGTGCATAAGGAATTGAGCTTAAATTTAACTATTTTTTTAAGCATATCAAAAATAGCGTCATAAGGCAGAGCATCACAGCGTATTTTTCACGTATAATATAAAGAAATTACGTATTTACCTTTTGGTTTCACACCAATTGCAGTAATCGACGTAACAATATTAATTTGTGGAGACACCATGGCCAAAAAGAACAAAGTTGATTTCGATACGCCAGAGGAAGAAATTATTTATGTATCGCGTGCTGAATTAAAGCGTGATGCGAAAGAATTACATGAACTTGGTGCTGATATTGCTGCACTAAGTAAAAAGCAGCGAAAAACAATTCCGCTCAATGAAGAATTGATTGAGGCAATGGAGCTTGCTGATCGCCTCAAAGAAAAAACCGAAGCTTACCGCAGACACTTAAACTATATTGCTAAGTGTTTACGCCTAGCGACCAATATTGAAGAGATCACCAAAGCGGTAGACATCATTAAAAATAAACATGCTCAAGGAAATGTGCTATTTCACAAATTAGAGCATATTCGTGATGAGCTAATTGAAGTTGGCGACAATAAGATCAATGAGTTAGTATCTGAATATCCAGAACTCGATAGACAAAGATTACGCCAATTAACACGCCAAGCGAAAAAAGAAAAAGAAGCGAATAAGCCAGCAAAAGCTTACCGTGAAATTTTCCAGTGTTTAAAGCAGGTAATCACACAATAAAACCAACAGCAACGGTTAAGGATAAGCATGAGCACAATAAGGCAACTTAGTATTTTACTTACTGCATCTGCGCTTGCAGCGTGTAACGGCTCTTCAGGAAAAAATGAAGAAGTCACACCACCCGACCCAGATGCGCCAACATTAGTTGCTGTCTCTGTGCTTGATGAAAATTGCCAACCAATGACATCACCTTCGCTTGTTGCTGGTTCTACTTTTTGTATTGAAGCCTATTTAAGCAAAAATAACGCATCGGTTGTTAACACCAGTGTCAGTTTTGAAACCCCTTTAGGCTCACTCTCGCCAAGTAGCAAGCTAACAAATTCTGATGGTGTTGCCCAAGTTCTGCTTACCAGTGCTAGCTCTGATATCGGCGCAGCCGATGTTACTGCGAGTTCGCAAGGTGCCAGCGACAGTGCGAGTTTTGAATTTTTGCGAGACACCAATCAAACAACCACGTTACCAGTTGTATCCCTCTCGAGTTTTGTTGGAGATGCTGCGATTAATAGCGCAAAACAAGGTGAAGTAATTACCTTGAAGGCAAACTTGGTTGATAAAGAAAATAACCCGATTAGTAATCAGCCTATTCGCTTTACAGCTGAAATAGGTGAGCTTAATGCAAGCTCTTGGCTTACTGACACTAATGGTAATGCAAATGTGTTACTAACATTAGCAAGTGATAGCCCAATTGGTGCTGCAACAGCCGTTGCTACTTATCAATTAGATGAGAGCAATAGTGTTAGCTCACAGATTAATTACCAAGTACTCAGTGCTGATGATATCGAAACACCTGTGGTACAAGTTGGTTACTTTGATAACGATGGTAATTTTATCGCTAACCAATTGAAATTAAGTGTTACGCGTCAAAGTGATGGCAGCGTCGATTTAGCGGCGGGTGGAACACTTGGTTTATCACTAGTTTTAGTTGATGAAAATGAGCAAGTTATTACCACCCCCACTGCGGTTAACTTTAGCTCTAATTGCGTGCTAAACAGCAAAGCCAGTATTGATGAGCAAGTACTTACTATTAACGGCGAAGCCAACTCAACTTATAAAGATATCAGCTGTGCTGGCGCCACTGGTAATCAAGACCAAATAATTACAAGCGTAACAGTAAACGGCAGTAATATTATCTTAACGCAAGATATTAACTTATCAGGTGAAGCACTCGGTGCCATTGAATTTGTCTCAGCAGAACCTAATTCAATTGTACTTAAAGGTACTGGTGGCGTTGGTAGGCAGGAAGTTTCAACCATTACTTTTCGCGTTAAGGGAAAGCAAAGTAACTTACTCGCTCAACAAGAAGTAAACTTTAGTGCCAGTACGAATGTAGGTGGATTAGAAGTTTCTCCGAAAACAGCCGTTACTAATTCGCAAGGTGAAGTCAGTACAAAAGTTATTTCGGGTACGGTACCCACACCTGTGCGCGTTACTGCTAGCGCAGCAACAACAAATGACGCAGGCGAAAGCGTTGAAATTATCAGCCAGTCCGACTTATTGTCTGTTAATACTGGGCTTGCCGACCAAAACAGTATTTCACTTTCAGCTGCGGTACTCAATCCGGAGAGTAACAGTATCAATGGCGTTACGACCGAAATAACAGCTTGGTTAGCTGATAGCTTTAATAACCCAGTGCCAGATGGCACAACCGTCAACTTTACTACTGAGGGTGGTCAAATTGAGCCAAGTTGCCAAACAACCAATGGCTCCTGCTCTGTTACTTGGCAAAGTAGTGAACCTCGTGTTTTTAACCACAGATCTACTATTCTCGCTACTGCAATTGGCCATGAAACCTTCTTCGATACCAATGGTAATAACCTGTTTGATAATCAAGATGGTAACCCTGTCGTTAATAACGAGGTATCAAGTGGCTTCGGTCGTGCACAATACCTACCGTCTGGTTTTATTGATATGTCAGAAGCGTGGCGTGATGACAATGAAAACGACCAATACGACCAAGGCGAAATCTTTATCGACTTCGATAACAATAAAGTATTTGCCAGTGACGATGGCATGTTTAATGGTCCTCAGTGTTCAGGGGATTTATGCGCAGCACAAAGTTTAATAAATGTACGTAAGTCATTAGTACTTATTATGGCAAGTGGCGTAAGTAAATGGGCACTTTATGAAGCAAATAACACAGAAACTCTCATTGCGGACAACAGCAATACGTTAACACCAACAGCAATTAAAAGAGCATCTAGCCAAGCCTACACTTTATATTTTGCTGATACAGCAATGCAAACACTGCCATTTAACTCAACAGTGTCTATAGCGACTGATGAAGGTGAACTCGTTGGCCAGACAAGTTTTACTGTAGGTAATACGACGGGAACGCCAAATCCAATTAGCCAAGCTGATATTGATGCTAATGTATCTATATCAACTGCAAGATCTAAAAATGTATTTGGTGGACAAAGCATCAGCTTTGATTTGAAAAACACGCTTGCTGAAGACGATCAATCAGCTACTGCTAACCTCACTATTGAGATCACAAGTCCAAGCGGTCAAACAACATTTAAGCTATTGAAAATACAGTTACTCTAATTAACCTAAATTAACCACCAAAAAACGCTGCAATTGCAGCGTTTTTTCTTTTGTTAAAATCAGTATAACAATTTAAGCAGCTGTACCACCCACCGTTAATTCATCAATTTTTAAGCTGGGCTGACCAACACCAACGGGCACACTTTGACCATCTTTGCCGCATACGCCCACGCCATTATCAAGTGATAAGTCATTACCTACCATTGAGATTTTATGCATTACATCTGGGCCGTTACCAATTAGGGTTGCCCCTTTGATAGGTTGAGTTACTTTGCCATCTTTAATTAAATACGCTTCTGATGCAGAGAACACGAACTTACCCGAAGTAATATCTACTTGGCCACCTGCAAAATTCGTCGCGAAAATACCGTTTTCAACACTTTCGATAATTTCTTGTTGAGTACTTTCACCAGGTAGCATATATGTATTAGTCATACGTGGCATAGGTAAGTGCGCATAAGACTCACGACGCCCATTGCCCGTTGGTGCAACCCCCATTAAGCGCGCATTGAGCTTATCTTGCATATAGCCTTTCAACACACCATTCTCAATCAGCACGTTATAACCCGCGGCAACCCCCTCGTCATCCACATTAAGCGAGCCGCGGCGGTTATCTATTGTACCATCATCAACAACGGTACATAGGCTAGACGCCACTTGCTGACCTACTTTACCGCTAAATGCCGATGAGCCTTTACGGTTAAAATCACCTTCTAAACCATGGCCAACTGCTTCATGCAATAGTACGCCAGGCCAACCGCCACCAAGCACTACCGGCATCGTACCAGCAGGGGCTTCTACGGCTTTTAAATTAACATTAGCAAGACGCACTGCTTCATCGGCATAACTCATCCAGCGCGGCTTTCCATCCACTAATTCGTAAAAATACCCATAATCTAAACGTGCTCCACCGCCAGCACTACCGCGCTCACGCTTGCCATTTTGCTCTAATAATACTGAAGTATTTAAGCGAATAAGTGGGCGAATATCAGTCGCGAAGGTACCATCACTTGCAGCAATCAAAACTTCTTCATACACAGCGGCCATCGAACACACCACTTGAGATGCATTCGGCGCAATTTGACGGATGTAAGCATCCAATTGCTTAAGTAAATCAATTTTCTCGCTGTCTTTTAAACTGCTGATTGGCATAATCGGCTGGACAATATACTTATCTAATTCCACCATCTGAATTTTACTTGTGGTGGTTCCGGCACTGTTTTTATCAGCAACGGTTCTCGCAGCAAGTGCTGCTTGAGTAATGGCATTTTTGTTGATGGCATCAGAATAAGAAAAACCCGTTTTCTCACCTGAAATAGCTCTAACGCCAACACCTCGCTCGATGTTGTAGCTACCATCCTTTACGATGCCATCTTCGAGTACCCATGATTCATGGTGACTTGATTGAAAGTATAAATCGGCATAATCAATTTGGTGTTCTTGAATTAAAGACAAACTGTCGAGCAAATCTTGGCGAGAAAGGCCGCTTTGCGTTAATAAATGCTGTTCTACGTTATTGCTCATGTTTAAACTCATAATTAAATTGGTTATGTGACATCAGCGGCATTTTTTGCCTAATTTCTGTCAATTTATCCATATTGGGTAAGTATACGATATTGTTTGGCTCTGTTGCTAACATCGCTTCAATTTCACCCCACGGCGATATCACCACACTATGACCATAGGTTTCGCGCCCTCGGTCATGTGTGCCTGTTGTTGCGGCAGCTACGATAAAAACTTGATTTTCAATTGCACGCGCTTGCAAAAGAGGCAGCCAGTGAGCTTTACCTGTGGGTACTGTAAATGCCGAAGGTACCAGAATAATATCAGCACCACGCGCTCTAAGGGCGCCGAATAACCCAGGAAAACGCATATCGTAACAAACCGTTAAGCCTATTTTGCCAAATGGCGTATCAGCTACAACAAGATCTCTACCCGCTATGGTTGAACTTGACTCGCGGTAACTCTTTTTACTATCTTGAACATCGACATCAAATAAATGAATTTTGTTATAGCGTGCAACTACTTCCCCTCTTGAATTAATCAATAGTGATGCTGCGTAATACTTGTCACCATCACCGATTGGAATAGTACCAGCACTAAGCCAAACATTATATTCTTTAGCAAGATCACACACTTCACGAATAAATGCTTGACTCGCATGAGAAAAGGCTATTAATTTACTCGGTTCGGCATCAAAACAAGCAAAGCCTTCAGGTAGGCAAACAAGTAATTCTTCGTTTTTATATTTGTCACGAAGCTGATTTAGCTCTTGGCGTAAATAAGCGAGATTTTTATCCGGTACTGAGCTTAGAGTCCATTGTAATACAGCGATCATTGGATTTTCTCCTCTGTACTTTGTTCACTCGATTGCGACTCATCAGTAACTGGAACCACTTTCTTTTCATCAGGTAATTGTTCAATTTTTAGCTGCGGGATTTCAATCTCGCGACTTTTCTTACCTTTTTCTGTTACAACGGGTTCATCAAATGTGCCTGTAATGGTGTATTCAATCTCTGAAATAACTCTTGCTGAATGAAGTACTTTATCGATAGCAAGCGCTGCTAATCCTGTTACCGGGTTGACCATCCAAGCCACAATCACTGGAATACTTGAAGTCACTTCAGGGGCAACCCACATGGTATAGTCGATTTTTCGGGTATTTAAATCCGCGTAACCTTTAATTGTTAAATCGGCTGGTACACCATTTAATTCAGTATCCTTGGTATATGCCACGCCTTTATCAATCTGCATGGTGCCTTTCATACTGTTGTAAAAAAAGCCTTTTGCAAAGACATCTCGGAAATCGAGTTTAAGTTTACGCACCAAAGAATCAAGACTGAGTAGAGAGAAAACGCGTGCACCACCGTCACTAATATCGGTAATATAACCATCACCTAAGCGCCATTTTATATCACCGGAGAATGATTCCGTATTGAACTCATAGGGTGTACCATACCAAAATAAATCGATATCGATTTCAGCGTTTGACTCTTTAATCGAACTTGTTAAGTCAAACTCATCAGTCAGCTCACCAATATCTTTACTAACAAGCTTACCAACTAGGTTAGTTTTTTGTTTTTGCCAACTCCCATTGCCTACAAACTGATGTTTTCCTTTATCAATATTCATTTGACTTATCAGTAAACCATTATCTGCTGGATCTAAATCTAGAGTAACTTTATCCAACTGATAATTATCAATTTTACAATCCGCACAATTAAAACGTATAGCGGGTAAATGCATCAACCATTGATTATCTTTCGGGCTATCAAAATTATCTAACGGTGCTAAAGCAACTTGCTCTTGTGGTGCTTTAAAGTTAAGCCTTAAATAATCCGCTTCAATAAATACAGGTCGCTGTGCCAGCACACGGGGAATACTCACCTCAGCGCGAACTTCTTTGCCATTTATTTTCAACTGCGTTGATTGTGCGAGTGCTGTTAAATTGATATTTAAATCATTAAATTCAATTTCTGATAAAGTGGCATAATCGATATTTGCATTTACTTCTTTTAATGGAGGGAACACCGTGTTTGCCTTTGTTGATTCACTTGGCGTGGTAATCAAATGATCAATAAAGGGGATCCATTCTACAATATCGGCTTTTGCTAAGTTCACCGACACATCAAAACCAGAGGCATTTATGCCCAGATCTTTTTCACCGACAATTAAATGCGCATTAGAAACAACTGCTTCACGATTATCAATAATGCTATTAAAAAACAACTGCTTGTTGATATTAGCAGTGATCAGATTTGAAATTTCATCACCTTGCACAGTTAACGATAGCGGCCAGACTTCATCACTTTTTTTATTATAAGGTGCTGGTACATGAACGCCTAAGCCAATCAAGTTTGAGTCTGCATTTGCAGTATAATTAAAGCCTTGCGGTTTCAACGTCATATCAAAGGCAATATCAAATGGAACTACACCTGATAAATAACCTGCCATAACTCCTTGAGTGTTCCTAACAATGTCTTTCACTTGCCACAGCGCATCGCCATTTAGTGAAAGTGCGTAATTCTCGCCACTTGGTTTGCCTTCTAAACTAAAATTAAATGGCATATCAAGCCACGTTGCGCTTGCATTTTTAAGCGTGATATTACTGTTATGGAAGGTTAGCGTGCCATTTAAGCTCTTAAATGGAATGCCTGGTTTGGCAATGTAAATTGGTGTATTTGTCAAATTGACAGAGCCAGTAACATCGACCTCACCCTCATCACCGAGTGGTACCTCAATGCGTGTTTTACCGAAAACTTGCCCCTGTCCTTGAATTGTCTCAAGCACTGCACCAACCGAGTTATTTAACGGTGTAGCTGCAAAGAATGGCTGTAATTTTTCAGCTTGTTGTGTCGTTTCAATTTCAACATTCAGCAAATTTGCATGAGATAAATCATCAATACTAACAACTACCCCTTGCCCCAAACGCAGGCCTGCCAATTCCCCCTGTCCAGAGATAATATCCATGCGTTCATTTGAGAATATCAAATCGGCTTCAAGCTCAGTTATATCTGGCCAAGATTGATTAAAGTTGAAAGTTGCTTCGGTAACCTTAGCATCAACTAAAAAGCGCCCATTATAATCTCGGTATGGAAAATTACTTAACTTACCTTGCCAAAGGACTTGAGCCAGATCGATACGACCAGCACGAAGTGAACGATTTAAATAGTCAATGGTGCCTTGTGGCATATAACCACGAGGGAAATAATGACGCGCTTTGAGTACTTCTGGCCCTTGTATTTCAGCGTATAAACTTAGCTCTGCTTGAGCGAATAAATCAAGTGAAAATTCAGCAGCAAATGTTAACTCATCGTTATGTAACCAAATGGTGTCACTTTGGACCTGCCAGCCCTCTGCTTGCTTGATAAAATCGATTGCAATGTCCAACTGCTGATATGGAACAGCACGAGAGAATAACTCGCCTGTCATTAAGTAATCATCACTTCCCTGAATTGATAACCTAGCCGCATCTTGATCTGCAATAAACTCAACAGCAAGGTTTTGAACACCGGGAATACCTTTGTAATGTTGCCATGAAAGCGCTTCGGCTTTCCCGGTCAAAAAGTAATCTTGTTGATTCTTGTAGCGAATATATAACTCAGGAACAGTACCCTTGAATCTTAATTTTTCAACAAAGTGTATTTCCTCAAATGGTATCAATGGCGCAAAATCACTTAGTAAAGCAAGCGGAAAGTCTCGCCAATGAGCTACTAGATTATCACCCAAAAAGTCTAGTCTACCGCCAAAAGCGGGCCACTGACTTTGGTTTGCACCAATACTTAGCTCTGAAGTTTCAAGCGTCCAAGCATTATTATTTGGGCGAAGGCGTAAGGTACCACTGTTAATTTGAAGTGATTTTTTATCTTTTGCTTGTTGCCAGGTTATTTGGCTTGGTGCCCAATCAAGTTGAACATTTTCGATTTTAAACTCTTTAAAGCGCGCCCAAGCTTTGAAATTAATGTCACTTTTAACCCCAGACACTTTTTCAGAAAAGACATCTTGCAGCCAACTACTGGCATTGAGTTGCTTACTCTCAACAAACAAAGTTCCAAATGCCTCTGAAAAGTGCTCACCGTATAAATCTAAAATCACTTCTAAACGGTTATCAGAAATCCCCGGTAAAGTAATGTAACCAACACCTTGATGCTGAGTATTACGATTTTGCCAAGTCACACGTTCTATCGCAATTTGGCGGTTTTCATTGCGCTTAGTTTTAATAAATAATTGACTATTTTCGACCGCGAAGTGGCCACTTTCAGCAAGAAAAAGGGTTTCGAGTACATCGATTAAGTTTGCACCGTCCTCGCTCTGTTCGCGACTTGGCATAGGCTGATTTAAATCAACCCTGGCATTTAATCCAGACAGTACAAAATAGTTTGATACTAATCTGCGCTGTAAAACAGATTGCCAAACATTAACATGTAGACGTGATTGCTCTACATACAAACCCAGCGCTAAAGATTGCTCTTTACCGAAAGAAACTTGATTTAATACCAGTGCGGGCCCCGTATGTTCCCATCCCGCAGAAATTGAACCGATAGCTATGTCAGTTCCAATTTGTTCGGTTAAAAGCGTTTCAATTTCACCTTTATAGTCATTCGCATAAGGCAAGCTATATTTTAACAACGACACAAGCACAGCGATCAGCACTAGGCTGATCGCGAATATTTGCCAAATTTTACGCAAGCACCAAAAACAGGCGCGCCTTACTTTTTGCACTACATCATCACCACATCAAACTGCTCTTGATTATACAAGCTTTCTGTTTGAATACTGACTTGTTTCTTGATAAAAAGTTCAAGCTCAGCAAGGTTATGATATTCATCATTGATGAGTGCTTCACTAACGGCAGGGGATGCATACACCACAAATTTAGTGGCATCATAAGCTCGGTTTACCCTTACAATTTCTCGTAAAATTTCATAGCATACTGTTTCAACTGTTTTTAATGCGCCACGCCCTTTACACACTGGGCATTCACCACACAAAATATGCTCTAAACTTTCACGGGTGCGTTTACGGGTCATTTCCACAAGACCAAGCGCTGAAAAGCCATTGATATTGGTTTTTGCACGATCCGGTGCCATTGCTGTTTCTAAACTATGAAGCACACGACGCTTGTGTTCTGCACTTACCATATCAATAAAGTCGATAATGATAATGCCCCCCAAATTGCGTAAACGCAATTGCCTTGCTATTGCTTGGGTTGCCTCAATATTAGTATTGAAAATGGTTTCTTCAAGATTTCGATGACCAACAAAGGCACCGGTATTTACATCAACCGTGGTCATTGCCTCAGTTTGGTCAAAAATAAGATAACCACCTGATTTTAATTCTACCTTACGCTCGAGCGCTTTTTGGATTTCATGTTCCACACTAAACAAATCAAAAATTGGACGTTCGCCAGGATAGTATTCGAGGGCTTTGGCGAGCTCAGGAACAAATTCTTCAGTAAATGCTGTTAATTGTTGGTAAGTAAGCTTCGAGTCTACACGAATGCGCTCCATATCTTCACCAACATAATCACGAAGTGTGCGAAACGCTAAAGTTAGATCTTCATGCAAGATCGACTCTTTTCTGGTTTTTTTACGCTTTTTCGCAATTTTGTGCCAGAGCTTTTTGAGAAATTTTGCATCGTGCTCAAGCTCTGATTCCGTCGCGCCTTCGGCCGCAGTGCGCACAATAAAACCGCCTTCTTGATCATGAAATGGCGCGACTATTTTTCTCAATCGATCGCGCTCATCTTCACTTTCTATTCGCTGTGATACACCAACATGTGTCGCATCCGGCATAAATACCAAGTAGCGGGAAGGAATGGTGATGTCTGTTGTTAAGCGAGCACCTTTAGTTCCCAGTGGATCTTTAACCACTTGCACCATAATGTACTGCCCTTGCCTAACTAGTTCGCGAATATCTTGTACTTTTTTAATCGGCTGATCATCTACGCCTTCAGCAATCGATGTGCTATTTACAATGTCTGAGGCATGTAAAAAAGCTGCTTTTTCTAAGCCAATATCGACAAATGCCGCTTGCATTCCTGGTAATACTCGGCTCACTTTACCAAGATAAATATTACCAACGATCCCAAGGTTGCCTTCTCGCTCAAGCTGTACTTCTTGCAGCACACCATTTTCAATCAGTGCAACACGACTTTCACTGGGTGTCACGTTTATTAATAGCTCCGAACTCATACACCCTCCTTGATAAATTCTTTTAACAGTAATTCGGTTTCATAAAGTGGCAAGCCCATTACAGCGAAATAACTACCGCTGAGTTTTGTCACAAAACGGCCTGCACCGCCTTGAATACCATAGCTACCAGCCTTATCAAGGGGCTCTTTAGTTACGCAATAATCATTAATTTCTTGCTGTGATAACTCTTTAAATGTCACATCTGTAGTCACTAACTGTGACTTAACACGTTCAGTGTTTGCAAAGGCAATAGCTGTCATCACTTGATGCGTTTTCCCCGAAAGCGATGATAAAGTTGCCACTGCATCAGAATGGTCTAGCGGTTTACCAAGTACCTTACCATCTAAAACCACAATGGTATCTGAACCAAGTACGGGGAAGTTATGCTCTGCAATTGCTACTCCTGCTCTGGCTTTTTCTTCAGCAAGACGACAAACAAAGATCTCAGCAGGCTCACCTTCTCTCTGACTTTCATCAATATCGGTTGTAAACTGTTCAAACTCAACATCCAATTTTGAAAGCAACTGCTTTCGTCTTGGCGATGCTGAGGCCAGGTAAATTTTTGTTGGCATTATCGGATCCTAAAATGGCGTCGATATTTTCGCAGTAATAAGAACAACCAAGGCCACGCTAATGCGCCCGTTAACACTGGCCAAAGGTACTGAGGCAAAAAATAAATATCGAGTAAAAAGTGGTTTAACCAAAAGACTAGCAGATAATAAAGCGCCAAGAAAAGCGCTACCAGCATTGCTTGCTGCCAAACACTAAAGTTACGAATTTTCTGATAGTTACTGGCGGTAATGTAAATTACTATAGAGTAAGTAAGCGAGCGCACACCCAGAGGCGAACCAAGGGCCAAGTCAATAATTAACCCCGCCATCCAAGCAAAGCCTATATTTACACGATGTGGCAACGCAATCGACCAATACATTATCACTAATAGCACAAGGTCTGGTCGATATTTTTCAAATGCGATTGGCAGTGGCATCAGCGCCAACACCAAAGAAACAAATACAGATAAAAAAATAAACCCTAGATGCCTAGTCATTAGCTACCTCATTACGCCAAAGTAAGATCAGTAAACGAATGCGATCAAGTTCGGCAATGGGACTGGCATATACTTCTGAAAATGGTCTGCCTTCATTGCGATTGATGCTAGTCACAGTAGCAACCGGGTAACCTTCAGGGAAAACACCACCTAAACCTGAACTCACCAACACATCGCCAATGCGAATATCCATACTATGAGGCACATGTGATAGTCTTAGTTGATCAATTTTACCGATGCCTTCAACGACAGTGCGCACATTGTTTCGCAAAATTCGTACCGGCGTAGCGTGCTGTGTGTCGCTAATGAGTAATACACGACTGGTAGTGCTCCCTACACTCGTTACTTGACCAACAATGCCCTTATCATCAATCACTGCCAAACTTTCTGTAACATCATCGAGTAAGCCACGATTTATTAGCACTTGGTGGCTATAAGGGTTTGAGTGAACCGACAGTACTTGCGCAATGAGCTTACGGTCTTCTAATTTTTTTGAAGAGCCCAATAATGCGCGTAGTTTTTGGTTTTCGACTTTTAAAAATTCATATTGCTGCAATTTTTGGTTTTGTACCAATTGCGCTTCACGTAAAGCATCATTTTCAATCATTAGACGTTGATGAGAAGACAAGTTTTTACTGCCTTCTCGGAACATTTCATAAGGGAGGTTTGCGAGGTAAAACAAAGGGCTAACAATTGTGTTTAAGCTAGCCCTTACTTTGGAACCACCATCAGTGAAACGGTCACCGATAATTAATACCACGCTTAACACAATGGCAATTACCAAACGTAATTGCATCGAGGTATTTCTAGCAAAAATTAAATTCATTGCGCCCTCAAAGAGCAATCAAAATTGTCATGTTAGCTATTTAGTCGTAGCTAAACACATCACCGCCATGCATATCGATCATTTCAAGCGCTTTACCGCCTCCACGCGCCACACACGTAAGCGGATCTTCAGCAACAACTACAGGAATACCGGTTTCTTCCATAAGCAGACGATCTAAATCTTTTAACAGTGCACCGCCGCCTGTTAACACCATACCGTGTGCAGATATATCTGATGCAAGCTCAGGTGGCGATTGTTCAAGCGCTACCATAACAGCACTCACAATACCTTGTAACGGCTCTTGCAACGCTTCTAGAATTTCAGTTGAGTTAAGCGTGAATGAACGCGGTACACCTTCCGCAAGATTACGACCTCGAACTTCAATTTCTTTCACTTCATCACCGTTAAATGCTGAACCAATTTCGTGCTTAATTCGCTCTGCAGTTGCTTCGCCAATTAAGCTACCGAAATTGCGGCGTACATAGTTGATAATTGCTTCATCAAATTTATCACCACCAATACGTACTGATGATGAGTAAACAATGCCGTTTAACGAAATAATTGCAACTTCCGTTGTACCTCCACCAATATCAACAACCATTGAACCGGTTGCTTCTGACACTGGTAACCCAGCACCAATTGCAGCAGCCATTGGCTCTTCAATTAAGTACACTTCTCGTGCACCCGCACCCATTGCAGATTCACGAATAGCACGCTTTTCAACTTGCGTTGCGCCACAAGGTACACACACTAAAACGCGCGGGCTTGGACGTAAAAAATTATTATTATGCACTTGCTTAATGAAGTGCTGTAACATTTTTTCGGTCACATAGAAGTCTGCTATAACACCATCTTTCATTGGACGGATTGCTTTGATGTTACCCGGTGTACGACCAAGCATCTGTTTAGCTTCATGACCAACAGATGCTACGCTTTTAGGGCCTCCAGGCTTATCGTGACGAATAGCCACTACCGAAGGCTCATTTAAAACAATTCCCTGATCTTTTACATAGATAAGAGTATTGGCAGTTCCGAGATCGATTGATAAATCGTTAGAAAAAAGACCACGTAATTTTTTAAACATGGAACTGGGGTATCCTTGTAACGAATGAGGCTCAGTTTTATTATTATTGAATAACTAAACGCTCGAATTTAAAATACTAATAATCTAACGCTCACGCACTAGACGAAAACCGATGTAATTTGCGCGGAAATCCGTCGCTAAGATTAAACGTGTAGAAGCGCGTGCTAGAGTTGGCGCAAAGTTCCATGCACCACCACGAATAGCTACGTCTGAGCGACCTGCAGTCTTTTGCGTCCACTCCCATACATTACCAACCGTATCGTATACACCAAAACGGTTCGCACTAAATGAACCTACTGGTGCAGGACTATTGTTTGACCATTCACTACCACACCAACCACAGTTTGCTTGGTTGTTTCCAATATCATTTCCCCAAGGGTAATCTGTTTTGGTACCGGCACGTGCTGCGTACTCCCATTCAACTTCAGTAGGTAGGCGATATGAATTGCCTGTTTTGCCACTTAACCAATCAGCATAAGCCTTTGCATCTGAATAAGTTAAGCATACAACAGGAAAATTATCTTTTTGTTCGTAACCCGGGTTCTTCCAATTTAATGACACTTCCCAAACTGGTTCACCATTTAAGTAATACGCACACCCTTGACCACTTTCAGCTTCAGTTTGATAATTTGTATCAGACACAAACTCATTGTACTCACCTACTGTGACTTCTTTTTCATTCATTGCATAAGAGTCACTCAGGATTTTTTTAACAACCGGTTGCTCGTTAGCTAATCCATTTCCGGTTAAGTCACCCATTTGGAATTCACCAGCAGGGATCACCACCATACCACTTGTGCTTGCCATGCTAATTGCTGAAACTGATGATGTTTGTGGCAATGCTGAGGATATTTGACGAGGCTGGCTGTTTGTTTTACTAACAATTTCTTTACGCAAATTAGCACGCACTGTTTGTGAGCGCTTTAAATCAATTTGACGAGTATAAGTCTGATAGCCCTCTTTGCGAATTTCAACGTCATAATTTCCGGCTGGTAATGATACGTCTAAACGCGTTGAGCCATAGCTAACACCATTAATAAAAACTTCATCATCACGCACGTTAGAGCGTAATATTAGTTGAAAAAGGCGCTCTTTTTTTGGCGTATTAACTTCCACAGTATCACGGTTTGTAACCATGTTTGTCGATGATGGAGTACTTTTATTATCTTTAAAACGTACAACAGGTTCATCGTAAGTGGCACTCATTACTGGTTGATAAACGTTGGGGATAGCTGAGCCATAATCAGAGCAGAAGCTGTTATCTAAATTAAGCAAATTACATAGGCGGCTTGCATTTACTTCACCGCGCATCGTCACACTCAAGTTAGTGTTATAATTACCTTGCCCACTAAATGAACTACTTACAACATGACTACTAAGCACTTGAACCTGCGCACCTGACATATTGCGTTTAGGTTCGACGACTCTTTGTTCGGTAATATTAGCAAAAATCTGGTCCATAAAGCGTTTGGTCGCTTTTTGTAAACCTTGTGACTGACCGCGCTGTTCACAGGCAGCCAAGGTTTCTGTGCGTTTGCAATTTACCGTGTGATTTACTTCAACAGTGCCTTCGCGAGTAAATTCATTGCGTAATCTCTCTACTCGTGCCGTATTCTTTTGTTGTTTTAAGCTTTCTAATGTGTTGACTAAGGTATGCTTGGAAACACGAATCGCTTCAATATCTTTACGATGCGAAGAGATTGCTACTAGTTGAAGATCAATATCGTCTTTATTTTGACTCAAATCAACAATCGCTTTTTGATAACGCGTTTGCGCCGCGCTAATATCAAGTGTTGGATCTTCGATCAAACGACGGTACAAATCATTCATTGCATCTAATGATTGATTGCGCTCTTTTTCTAATGAAATTGAACGTGCACGAAGCAACTCCAACTGCTCCTGCAACTGTTTTTCTTGTTTTAAGTGCTTATCTAAAACACTTGATAATTCTTTGAATTCAGACTGTTTTACATCTATCTCAGCTTGAATGCTTGATACTGTATTAGTGTCTTGTCCATATGCTTGCCAAGTAAATAGGCTAAGCGAGATCACTAATGACAAAGGTGCTAATCGCATATAATTATTCCCAAAACGGCCGATTTTTGGATTTCTTGTTTTCGTTTTTATTGTAAGGGCTAATTACCCTAATGCTTTATGCTATTTTTTTGTCATGCAAAACACAAGCTTTGTCTTGCCTTTATGGTAAATTTTCAACTAAATAATGAAACCAGCCTCAATGATTTGCTGTTCTGATGGGGTTGCAACAATAAAAAACGTATTTTTTACATCTTCACAATATTTCAACTTTGTAACCCTCAGCTATTTTAGGCACAAAATTGCAACCAAAAATGTGAACTAAGCAAAGCCAAAGTACGTTAATTTTCTCGCCAATAAATGACGCGATCATTTCCCCTAAAACGGCCAAATTGTAAAACGCCTTTGGGATTATCATTAGCATCGTTATAATCGTTATCTCCATTCCAATCAAAACGAAGCCAGCTTACTGGTGCGCTATAATCAACAGTAAAACTCCGAGGTACATTAGGTGCTTTAAGTTGAATACCCAAACTCCCTTCTAAATAAGTACCATATGTGAAGGTGCCATTATGCGCATTGACAGTATCTTGATTATCTTCGACAACCAACCTGGTCTCTAAATATTCACTGCAAGAATCTTTTCGATTAAGAATAAAATTTTTACCATCCCAATATTCAATTTTCATGGGGATCTGCAAATGTTCAAATTCGTTACCATAGTTATCGTTGACAACATAGCGACCAAAACGCATTTCAAACGGGCCGCTAATGCTTTTGCTATCAAAGCTAGTAGTCAGTCCACCAGCAACATTAGCATTCTGATTTAATTCATTTAACGCTTTACCATCTGGATCAATCAAGCGAACTAAAGGCAGCAAATGACTCATTGGAGAGCTTGGTAAACTCCCAGTAGCCAATGCAATCACATCACGATTAAGTACTACATCATTCTGGTTTACTATCAGTTTACCTTTATCCCATTGCACTAAAGAACCTGTTAGACTGTATCGACTGCTTAATTCAAGTGCTGATTTGTATTTTGATGCATCTGGATCATCATTTTCTATCAAGTGCTCGATGGTTGCTTTTGCATAATTATTTGCTGCTGTTGTGCTGTATAGATAATTAGCAAGTACATTACCAAGCGCATCTTGAGCATGAATTTCATATCTAAAATTTTTAAAGGGCTGACCATAATAAGTGAAATCACCACAGCCACTAGTAATGAATGGATCCACCATTGAAAACTGTGCTGGAATAAAACGTCCTACATTAGTTTTATTACCGGAAATAGTGCCGCCATCGCTATGATTTAAGTAATTACTACTTGCAAGGTTAGCAAGCAGTTCAATAATGCCCACTTCATTAAATTTCGCGTCAGTGAGGGTTGCGACACCTGATACAAAGCCATTTGCAGGCACAGCATTGGGCGATAATACCCCTTCAACCCCTGATAGAGGTGCTTGTAAGTTATGAGAAAGTGCAACTGAGCCTGAGATCTCCGTGCTATTAAAATTAGTTGTGATATCACCTTTAGCATTATGTGCTTCAACACTAATTGTAAAATCCTCAGATGCCATTTTAAATACCGCATCATTTGCATTTGTTGCATTTGGGTTACCAGTTACAGCAATATTAAAGCGCTGAGGGCGAACCACATAAGTATTTGAAGTATCACTCAAACTAGCTCCACTCGGTGCGTTTGCAATTACAAACAAACTAACTTCACCTGCATCAAGATACTCTAATGCTAAACTTGCTTTGTAATCATTTGCAGGATTAAAGTTCACTGTTACAGGGGTATTTGTCGTAACTGGGGTACCATTAACGCTAAATGTCATCGCTGAAGGCGTGCTTGGCCTTAAAAAATTATTTGTAAAATTAACTACTTGAGGACCATTAAAGGCACTTTCGCAGGCACCAGTATTGTCATTTTTTCTAACGGCAATCAACTCTGCAGAATAGGGAATACCTGAAACTTGATCAGCTATTGTACTCAGTTTAAACCCGGTATCGACAAATTCGGTATAACAATTAGCAAGTGTCACCTCACTGCCCCCAATAAAGCACCTTAAAGTAGAACTCGGGTCAGAGGCAACGTTGTTTAAGGTATAAAATACAGTACTAGCTTGGGTGTTGCTTAAACTAATATTCAAACTTCCATTGACTGTAAATGGGTTTGTTGGCGACCAACTCAGGCTACCACCGCCACTTGTTGCTAATGCAACTGTTGCGGTATTTGGATAATAACTACTACAACTATCATCTGAACACGCTTCAATTTTCATCGTTTCAGCTTCACAGGTTAAGCCTGTATTATCATTTAACGTAAGTCTGTAGTGATCTACACTTGGTAAATTATCACAGGTACGTACAGTATTCATATCTGCTTGAATTTCTGATTGCAGTAAAGCGCGAGAGTAAATCCTAACCTCATCTAAGTTACCTTTAAAATAACGGTCAGTTCGCACACTACCGCACTGACTTGAAGTATTGGTACCCACATCAACCGCAATATAGAATTTACAAGGTGAATCCGCCAAACCATCTGTATAACTTCGAGACGCATCTGCCACACCATTGATATACATACGTTGCAAGCCTGACTTATAAACAACAGCTACATGTGTCCATTGATTTAACGGGATAGTGCGAGAACTGGTGAATGAGCGAGCTTGACGAGAAGCGTTTTGCCACCACCAAAAGAGTCGGTTATTCTGATCTAAATGAAACTCAAAATGCTCGTCTTTAGACACTAAGCTGCGCAAACCACTTCTATTTTCTGTGGGATAAACCCAAGCACTCACAGTAAGCTCTTGATAGTTGAAAGTGCCACTATCATCTACAGAAGCGTAATTTGTCCCATCGAACTGAGCGTAATTACAGGTACTTTGATTGCCAATCGTGTTAGCAGGCCCTGGAGAGCTAATCCCGAAAGTTGGATTTCCGGATGGCATTAAATGATGGGGATCGGCTAAGTTAGCATCAAGGAAGTTATTATCTAATTGCCACCAACCATTCGCACCACAGTAATTGTCTCGCTGCGCACCATCCCAGCCTAAACCTTGATCTTGATTCTGATAAATAGTTTGAATTTGTGCATCACTAATAGCCTTATCAAATATCAATAATTCATCAACCTGCCCTCTAAAGCGCTGATTAATATCAAAACCACCACCCAAACTGTCTTGCTCTTGTCCAAGCATTAGGCGCACAATATTGAGAGAGCCATTACTGTGGTCTGAAATACACCCAACTTGCTGGCCATTGACATAAAAGCATGAGGCTCCCCCATCTCGGCGCCAAACAAAGTGGCGCCATTGGTTATCAGCAAAATTATTAATACTGATACGTGATCCTGGGTTTTGTTTAATCCAAGGTTCAAATAATTGACTACTTGGATGCCACCATATGAGTTCATTGGCATTATTGTTATTCTGCGCTCCAGATATCAGTACTTGACTACCAGTAAAACTGCTTTTAATCCATGCTGAGAGCGTAAATTCACGACCGCTAATTAGATTTTCATTTAGGTCTATGCGTGCATTAGTAATGTTCTCGTCAAAATTGGCCGCATTACAAATTTTACCTTCACTAGGTTGCAGATTGAATGGAGTGGCGTGTGCTCCATTGAGTGATTCAATTACTTGATTATTGACCCCATTCAGCCAAGAAAATTCATCAAAACGAAACTCAGCAACTGGGGTTGCTATAACAGGAGCATTATTGGCATTACAAATGATGTTTAAAGAAGGGGATGTTGGTGCCACATATTCTATTTCAGAACCTCTTAGCACATCAATACCATAACCAGCAACTAGAGAGCCTTTAATATTTACGTTTCTATCAACGGTAATAGAACCATTTGAATAACCATAAACGTTGATATGTTTATTAAAGGTTAAAGCACCCTCGGCATAAATGATTAAATCAGCGGGACTATGACGGGTAGATCCTCCATAAACAGATACCGAACCCGTTGCATAAATCCGAGTCGGTCCAGCTAGAGGAAAGTTATTACCATACAAATTTACCGAGCCATTTATATAATAATCACCACTAAGTTTTTCAGCATGTCGAATACTGGTTTTCCACCCTGTTGTATCGGGTGCAGATGTTTGAGTTGGTTCAATATTAGCCGTTTGACAGGTCAAATTATTGCAACTTGCCGACCTATGAGCGGAGAGATTGTTTGTATAAATTAAATTATCGAGCTGACCTGTAATCTCAGTATTTCTTTCAAGCGAAACAGCTGTATTATTAAAAGCCCCTAAAGCTGAAGGAAACACATCTTGACAAGCAGGCAAGTTTGCCCAAGCTAAACTTGGTAGAAGAGCAATCAAAAAGAAATAACTAATTAAGTGTTTTTGCTTCAACATTGATACTTCTCTGTGTAGTCCACTGACCTGAGTCGCAGCTTGCTGTGCTGGTAATTCGATAAACCGTCACTAATGATGAAGATGAGCCTGCATTAGCATCATTAATGTCATCTATGGAGCGGCAAGACAACTCAATAAATTGGCAATTTTCCATGTATTTGGTTGCATTAAAGTGATTTGCAGGCAACGTGTTATCACACGGACCTTTTGTCCCGTCCAGAGGGAATAATCTTTGCAACTTCCATTCAATTCCTGATTGAGCTGTTAGAAAGGCTTTTGAGCCATAATATTCAACAGCATTAGATTGTGCTCCCCCCTCAATAACCCGTGTTAGCGCTAAGCCAAGTGCTAACAGAACAATTGCAACAAACAGTGATGTAATAAGTAAACTACCTTTTTGTTTAAATCGTAGCGTCATTCATCGACCTATGGCACATTTGGAATATGTACTTCGTGATTAAATACAATGCCTTCACTGTCATTAAATCCCATCTCAAGCCTTATATTAACAATAGCATTTCGGGTTAAGCTTGCATCATTAAAACCAAACACCAAATGGTTAGTGATGTACTTTGAAAGTAACTGCCCTTTTACGCCATCAAGGACATGTAATAACGATGGCGTCGGTTGCAGCACTTCAAAATCATAACCTTGATAATAATACAAACTATCACCTTCCACACAAAAGCTTACAGGACTGGTGTTAAGTACAAATAATCGCTGGGTAGGTGATGACACAGCAAAACCATTATCGAATGACCAGCGCTGCGTTTTATTTGCCTCTGCCACCACAGGATCAGCAACCAACAGACGAACGCGGTTATTGCTTAAATCATAAATATCATCTGGGCTTTGTGGGTATAGCGTTACACGATCATTTTTAATTGCTATTTTCTCATTATCAAACGAAACGACAACCAATTCCCCTGCGGAACTGGTATCAAGTGGCGGATTATTGACATAAATACTGCTTGCTTTAAAAGGCGTATACTCTAAACATTGGAATGGTTGACCAGAGACATTACCTGTTGTTATTCGGATTGAGTTAGGGGTTGTTTGACGTAGTTCCTTACTCATTCTAACTAAGGCAAAACGCGCTTGAGCGACAACTTCATCGCGCTCGGTACCGGTTGCATAAATTTCAGCGCCAAATTTAATAAATTGCATCGTGCTCATACTTATGATGCCAACCAATACGATAACGATGATTAACTCGACGAGGGTGAAACCGTTATTAACTAAGCGTACCACTAGTAATTACCCTTGTAAGCAGCAAAGCCATACACATCACCCGTTGGCGCTGTTACTTCAATGGTAACAAGCTTAAGTCTGTTAAAATTCCCTGTTGTATCCGCTACACCATTTACATCATCATCATAAACAACATTGACAGACAAACTAAAACCTAGATAGTCATTTTGAAGGTTTTGGCCAAGACTATTTTGTAAATCAGCAGTTGCATAATTGCCAATAAAATCATCTACATCGTCGTATCCTGCACGCGTTTCACCATCGTCTCCTAAATTTGCAGGAGTTGTACACCCAGAAAACCCCGTTTCACCACATCGAATAAAAGGCGGGCTACGCCTTGAGTTTTCATCGAAGGATCGTCCCAAAATCTCATTCATCATAGCCTGCCCTATCTCATTCGCTTTTACTTGAATTATAGGGTCAGCACTTTGTCTAGCCTGAGGTGCAAGTAATCCTGTAACAATGGTAAGTACTATTGACATCAGGACAATGCCAAAAATTACTTCAATTAAAGTAAAACCATGAAGCTTATTAACAGGCATAAATACCACCTTGTGCAGAAATACAAATATCCGCATCGCCAAAGTCGATTTTGCAATTTGCAACGCAATTTAGGTTTGGTCTACCAAAATCATCAAACTCTATTTCACTGAAAGGCACATTATTTGAATCCGTTGCTCTAATTCTGGTTGCTGTACTGTTTGTTGGAATATTAACAATAAGATAATCAAAATTAAGGGCAAGATTTGTACAACTATTTGTAACTGCCGGTGCTATTTGACTTGTGCTAATACATACCTTATGCGCCATGCTATTACTTGTATTTTGCATCGCACGTAATTGCATTGTACGCAAAATGGTGAGGCTTCTATCGCGAAATTCGTAACTATCAAAGCTTTCATTTGTAAAAAATTTAGGCACCACGGTTACAGCCAAGGTGCCTAAAATTACCAAGGTTATAATTAGCTCGACAAGACTAAAACCTTGTTGTTTCATTTAAAAGGTCATTAACAATCGTTAGTGAACACTGTAGTCTGCGCTGCATTATATACAACATTTGGTGCAGTTCCAGTAGCCGTAGCTTCAGTATATTTTACTGCACAAATAAGCGAATCATTTGAACCAGTTGGCACTGTAGTCCCATTGGCATAAATATACATTACACCTGTTGAAGGAATCACATAAGTAAAATCACCTAAAGGCGAAGCTGTTGCTAGAGTCGCATTAATGTCTATTGCGCGTAGCAAGCCATCAACCGCTGCTGTTGGATAGCCATAATTTAAAGCTATCGTTTGACCTACGTCATTTGGGATAGTTGGTGGTGTTGGAGAGGCTGTTTTAATCGTTTTCTGTTTACCCGCAATTACTGCTTTACCATAAACAATCGAGGAACCACTATCAATGGCACCAGCAACACCTTGAATAGTCGACGCATTGGCATCGCCTTGTAAATCTAAAAATTTAGGCGCAGCAGTTACTGCTAAAATACCTAGAATCACAATCACTATGATTAATTCGACTAATGTAAAACCTGTTTGCTTGTTCATTTTCATTACCTCATAAAAGCCCAATATTAGTTACCAAATACAAGTACTTGACCAGTAGCTGGTGTGTATTCAATACCACGAAAGTTGGTATCTAATGCGTTACCTGGAAGTGCGGTTAAACTAAGTGTACTTACAAGGTAATATAGACATGTATCGCTCGCACCTCCAGCCGCACCATTATCAACAAACCTGACTAAATAGGTATTTTGTTCAACAATTGTAGCTGTTGTAGAGGTTGTATTGGATGGTGCACTCTGTAAAATAGAATTAAAAATCGCTTGGCATTTTGCTGCATTGAGTGCCGTTGTTTCTGTAGTACCAGCAACATCATTTCCAGATGCATCAACCCCGGATGTTGGATAGCCGACATCCGGATCAATACCCACTCGCGTTGTATCATAAGCAATAAAGTTAGTATCTGTATTATTATCTGGGCGTCCTAACACTTCCCATTGCGCTCTAACTAGACCAACTGCTGACGCTAACCCGCCGGCGACACCTTCAACGGTTGAGCGTTCAGCTTCCTCTTGAATATCAATAAAACGAGGTAACGCTGTCACTGCTAATAGCCCTAATATGATTACGACAATAATCAACTCGATTAAGGTAAACCCTTGCTGTTTTGATAGCTTTTTCTTCATATTTTGCCTCAATGACCAAATAGTACCCAAAGTACTGTTCTTGCTACTAACTATTACTCACTATGCCATTTAAGAACAGGTACTTAAATAATATTTTTGAATTTTTAGTATATTCACAGCCAATAACTTGCCCACGTTCCAATATTTCGACACTCTGAATCTCTGAAAGTGCAATTGACTGAAGATTTTCAAACAATCCTTCACACTGTGAGTCTGGCGAAGAAATCACTTTAATCACAAACCCATTTTCATTAACCAACGCCTTTAATTCTCCTACGCTAGTGAGTTCAGATTGTCCAACTAATTGAATCAATAACTCATTCTGTTTATTTCGCATCCATTGATGACGAATATGATACACACTCGTCATAAAGTCATCTTTTGATTTTTGTGCCGCTACTTTTTCTACATCACTGTATATAGTAAGCATTTTCCCTGCCAACACCCAATAAAGTAAGCTAAAAACAATCATAATGATCAGAAAGCGAAACAATCCTGCACTGGTTTCGTTAGCCTCCGTCACGCTTAACGCCCTTTAATTGCGGACATCATATCCCACATCGGAGTAAAAATACCGAGCGCAAGTATAAGTACCATGCCTGCAACAATACTGATTAATATCGGCTCTATTTTGGCTGTTAAGCTTTTTAAATCAAAATCCACTTCGCGTTCATAAAATTCAGCCGCTTCTTGCAAAAGCTCTTCAACACGTCCAGTTTCTTCACCTACAGCAACCATTTGTAATACCAGCTGAGTAAACAACTCACTGTGCTTTGAGGCACGCAATAAGCTTTCCCCTTTCTCAATACTCCGACGCATTTCAATCACCTTTTCTTCCATAAAGGCATTATCAATCGCTTCAGCAACCAATGAGAGTCCTGTTGTCATGGGCACACCCGCACGTAAAATCATGGCAAAAGAACGACTGTATCTCGCAAGTAACGAGCGCTCGATAATTCCACCAACAATTGGAATTTTCAATTTTAGTCTGTCCCATTTTTGCCTGCCAGAGAGTGTTTTAAGGTAACTTCTTACTCCAAGTACAATTGCAATGATTGCAAGAATTAAATAATGCCAATAGGAGACGAAAAAGTTTGATGTACCAATTAAGATGCGCGTCATTAGAGGCAACTCAGCATTAAATTTGGCAAACATTTCAGCAAAGGTAGGAATCACAAAAATATTCAAAATAAACATGGCTACCGCCAATGCAATAATCACAAAAGTAGGATAACGCATCGCAGCCTTGATACGTTTACGCGTTTCATGCTCCTGCTCAAAATACGTTGCTAATTGCAAAAAAGCATCTTCTAACTTACCTGTGCTTTCACCTACCACTACAATAGAAATCATTAAACGGTTAAATACTTTTTTATGACTGGCAAACGCTGCTGATAAATTTCGCCCTTGCTCTAGCTGTTTTGCCACGTCTAACAGAGTTTCCCGAAAAACTGGGTGGGTAGTTGTTTCTGCTAAACCAATAATAGCGCGAATAATCGGAATACCCGCTTTCATTAAGGAGTACATTTGGCGAGAAAATATAATCAATTCATCCAGCGTTACTTTCGGCTGTAAAAATGTAATTACAGCTGACTTTGCACTGTCTTTATCACTTTTGCTTAGTTTAATTGAAAGTGGGATTAAACCGCGTCGAAATAGTATATCAGCCACAGCATTATCATCTTGCGCTTCAAGCTCTCCTGCAACAGGATTTCCCTCTTTATCTTTGGCTTGAAAGGCAAAAAATGGCATAGCGCTATCCCACTAACTCAGGCAAGCTTTCAGCCACTCTGAATACTTCTTCAAGAGATATAATTCCTAGAGATGCATATTCCAGAGCCATCACTGCAAGTGGTTCGAATTCGGGATTTGCCTTAGCTGCTTCAGAAAATGCTTGAGTATCTGCTAAACGCAAAGCATCCATCATAGCTTCATTCATTTCGAGCAATTCAAATACACCTATTCGACCGCGATACCCAGTTTGATTACAACTATTACACCCTCGCCCAAGCTTAAACTCGGCACCACCATAGCGTGAACTAATATGATTTATCCACGCAAGCTCTTGCGTGTCAGGGATATAGTTTTCTGCGCATTTATCACACACTCTTCTCACTAGTCGCTGCGCCAAAATGGCACGCAGCGAACTGGCAACTAAATAGCTAGGTGCGCCCATGTCAATTAAACGCATTGCACTGGTAATAGCGTCATTGGTATGAAGAGTTGAAAGCACTAAGTGGCCTGTTAACGCCCCACGTAAACCTATTTCTACCGTTTCTTGATCACGCATTTCACCGACCATCAAAATATCGGGGTCTTGACGAAGTGTTGTACGCAGCACCGACGCAAAATCTAACCCTATTTTAGTATTAACTTGTACTTGGTTAATTCGTGGCAAACGATATTCCACAGGATCTTCAACAGTAATAATTTTTTTACTGGATTTATTTAGCTCACTTAATGCGCCATAAAGTGTGGTAGTTTTACCTGAACCAGTTGGCCCTGTGACTAAAATCATACCATGCGGACGCTTTAGCGCGGTGCGCATTTTATTTAGCACTTTTGCTGGCATCCCAGTTTCATCTAAGGTTAATAGTCCTGCTGATTGATCCAATAGACGCATCACCACTGATTCACCATGCTGCACAGGCATGGTTGAAACACGCACATCTATGTTATGGCCTTTAATCGTGATATTAAAACGACCATCTTGTGGCAAACGTTTTTCAGATATATCGAGGCCAGACATCAACTTAAGACGTAATACTAACGCAGCTGAAATCGCTACTTGATCAAGGGTATTTTCATGCAAAATACCATCGATACGTTGGCGTATACGTAAAATACCTTCATCGGGTTCAATATGAATATCCGAGGCACGCATTTGCACAGCATCTTCAAAAATTGACTGCAGTAATTTTACAACGGTTGCATCAGATGTATTTTCATCAAGGGCATTGAGGTCAAACTCTTCAGTTTCTTGATATTCTTCTTGCAGCTGTGATGCAAAGCTTTCAATATCTTGTGTACGACGATATAACGAATCAAATGCATTGAGTATTTGCTGCTCTTGCGCTACAACAATTTCAATTTGTTTAGGAGCGACAATTGGCGCTAACTGATCAAGGCTAGAAAGATCAGCAGGATCACTCATCGCAATTTGAATCGATTCACCTAAATCAGCTAATGCCAATGCACGAAAGCGGCGAGCATACACTTCAGGAATTAACTTAACTACACTCGGGTCGATAGTTTCATTATCTAAGTTAACAAAAGCTACATTGAGCTGTTGCGCCAAAAAACGCAGCAACTGCGTTTCTTCAATGACCCCTTGCTCAATTAAGGTTGCCCCTAGCTTGCGGCCGGTAGCTTTTTGCGCCTGCAATGCATCGTTAAGTTGTTGTTCTGAGATGATATGTTCATGTACCAACAAATCACCTAATCGCATTTTTAATCTAGGACGCATTTAACCGACCTCTAATAAACAGTAATCGCTCAACAGCATAACGTTGTGACGCTGGTGATAAATTGCCGACTTGTGTAGCCGTTGTGTAATACTGCATTGCATTTTGCCAATGCTTTAAATGTTCTGCTGAACGGCCCATTGCCAACCACCATTTTCCCTGCTGGGGTTCTGCTAAAGTTAACTTTTTAAAACTGCGTAATGCCACTGCATGCTGAGAAAGTTGCTGGGCAGCCAAGCCTTTAAGAATCCAAAAATCATTATCTCCCTGACTTTCAAATTGCTGTGATAACACACTCAGTACTTCTTGGTACTGTTTATTATCAGCATAGATCTTCGCTAATAATATTCGCCACTCCATACTGCTTGGCTCTAAATTCAAACCTTGCTCTAATATGTCACTGGCTTTCACTGTCTCTTTTCGACCATAGTAAGCTGCTGCGAGTAAACTACGACATGCAATATGCTCTGGCAAGATGGTAATACAGTTCTGCAATTCAACAACCGCCTCACTAACCAAACCAAATCTGAATGCTTTTTTCCCCGCCTGAAAATACTCTTTCGCTTTCTGTTCAGCACTCAGTTGGGTAATCTGTTTCATGGAGTGTTCAGAAGGCTCAGTTACGATTTTTTTTTCTTGCTGCTTAACCACTTCATTCCTAGGCGCTTCATTTTCGACTTTAAAAAAAATCGATTCATCTTCAGCTTGTGGCTGGACTGCCTCTGTGGTGTTTTTGTCATAATGCGCATCATGAGTGTGCACAATCTGACTAACCACTTCATCTTCAGCTTTTTTAGGTAAAAGTTGGGATTCTTGTTGCAGATGCTGAAGTGACTGATTACTACTATCATTGCTTACTTTCCTCACTGTAACAATCTTTTCTGAAAACACATCAGCATCAGTAACATACTGTTGAAAAATACTTTTTTTATAAATGACATAACTAATTAAACAAAATGCAATAAATACCAAAAGTGGAAGGATCAACTTGTGGATCTTTTCTGATAAATCTAGAACTGGTGCAACAGTAACGGTTTGCTCTTGCTCTGTTAATATATTCACTTTTGATTGGCGCTGCTCTAACCCTTTGAGCGTTTTATTTAATACACTCATAGTTGTTCCTTAACAATCAACCACACAGTAGCACCTATGATTAAAAGCAAAGCTAAGTAAGCAGGCAAAATACTTGATCGAGATAGCTGACAGTCTTCAGTATCTTGAGCTGCGTTATAAACATAGGATATCTTTGCTTTTAAAGTACCTTCACCATACCCTTGAATAAGCACCTTATGGCTCAGTAAATTCACTAGGCGAGGAATTCCGCGACTGGCCTTAGCTATCAGCAGACACACTTTATTCGAAAATATTGCGGAAGTCTGTTCAGCACCAGCAACTTCTAATCGATGACGAATATAATAGACGACCTCGGCGTTAGTCATCGGCCGAAGAGCATATGAAAAACTTATACGCTGCCTTAACTGGCGTACTTTTTGATTTGCCAATCTTACATCCAGTTCAGGCTGACCAAACAATACTACTTGTACCAGCTTGCGTGTTTCGGTTTCTAGATTAGTCAACAACCTTACCGCTTCCAATGCATCCCAGCTTAAACATTGCGCTTCATCAATAATCAGTACAACGCGCTTACCATTACGATTAAGTTCCAGCAATTTATCTTGGATTTTCTGACTCAGTGATTGCTGATCAAGGTCATTTGTAATATCAATTTGCAATTCATTTGCAATCGCGTAACGCAATTCATCTGGACTTAAATACGAATTCGCAATGTAGGCAACAATAGTTGATTCATCAAAACTGTTAAGCAACTTACGACACAGCAAGGTTTTACCGGTACCCACTTCGCCGGTCACTTTGATAAAGCCCTCCCCCATATTCAGAGCGGTAATCAACACTTCCATGGCTTCATTATGCGGTGCAAGGGCACAATAAAACTGCGTATTCGGTGTTAACGAAAACGGTAATTCAGTTAAGCCAAAGTGTGACAAATACATTATTTACCATACCATGAGTTCAGTAATTTTAGACTGCGCTGCTGTTGTTGCTGCCAAGTATCAGCCATTACAACGGTTGGACGAATTAAAATAACCAACTCTTTTTTGCTTTGCACGCGGCGTACACTTTTAAATAAATTACCAAGTACTGGCATATCGCCCAATAATGGTGTTTTTGATTCTTGGTCGGTGGTTAAGGTTTGCATTAAACCACCGATAATTACAATTTCGCCACTACCTGCACGAATCACAGTATCCGATTCACGAATATTACTTTGCGCCAGAGGCAGCACATAGTCTTGATTGTTAAGGGTTACAACCTTATTTTGCTCTTCAGTTTCAGTAACAGATGGATGAACATGCAAAATAACCGAACCAAACTCATCAATTTGCGGTGTGACATCTAATGCAATACCTGAAAAGAAAGGCGTTAGCTCAATTTCAGGCGAAGTTGTTGTCGCATTACCAGTGACAGTAGTACTTGATACCTCCGTAACAAAATACTCATCTTCACCTACCTTTATCACCGCTTTTTGGTTGTTAGTCGCGGTAACGCGCGGGTTAGATAACATCTGCACATCACCTTGTGTTTCAAGTAAGCTGATAACACCGCTAAAGTCCGCATTTTTAAATACTAAATTAGTAATACCACCAAGTTGAGACGTTAATGTATTACCAATTTGACCTGCAGCCGAAGTTGAAAAAGTTAAATCTGTGCTGCCAATGTGGCCAAGTACTTCACTCCAATTAACGCCTTGTTGATATTCATCGTTCAACGTCACTTCAATGATTCTAGCCTCAAGGATCACTTGTCGCTGTAAACTCTCTTCGCTGGCTTTCAAAAACTCTTTCAGAGATGCAATCTCGCTAGGCAGTGCATTTACAGTAACTAAGCTAGCTTGTGGGCTGACAATAATGAAGCGCCCATTGCCTACACCAATTAATGATTCCAGCGCAACTTTTAAATCTTTCCAAAAATCCGTTTCACTACTGGTTTGAATGCTTGCACCATTAATTTGCATATTTGAGCCGCCGCCAAAAGAATTGTTGCCGCCCATATTTTGGTTGTTGCCAAGGTTATTACCACCTGAACCGCCACTCCCCGAGCCCCCACCTTGATCAAATTGACTAACGCCTCCAGCAACAACACTCACTGTAGAGAGACCAGTTCGTTTCATCATCAGGTAATTAACTGGTATTGATTCTGTTCGCATTTTTGCAGGTAATACTTGCACAACTTTACCTTCTCGGAACACATCAATACCGTATAAGCGAGATACAATTTTGGTCACTTCATCCATGGTGACATCTTTCAGCGTTAATGAAATTTCACCAGATACTTCTGGATGAAGTGCAACGCTGTAAGGCGTGTCAGAGACTAAACCAACAAAAAATTCATTTACCGACACTTTGTTTGCATTTACATCAAAACGCGTCATTTCGAATTCTTTTGGCAGTGAGAGGTTAGTGCCAACTGATGACAATAACTCTTGTTCAAAACCTTCAGGTAAAGCAGCTTGTTCTACAGGCTGGTTTGCTGTTGGTGCATTAACCTCAGCATTTAATTCTTGTTGAATATGCGGTTTTAAGCTTGGCTCTGAAGTTAACTCACAACCGGAGAGCATCAATGCTGAAACTGCCAGCCAACTTTTTAATAGATTATTGTTTAATTTCATGCTGATAAAGTCTCAAAATTTTTGTCACTTGCCCTTGTTCAAGCGTTATCGAATTTGGCGTTATTTTTTTCACTCTATAACCTTGAACTAAACTACCTAATTTTACCATTTCACCTGAAACAACAGCGAGATAACCAGACTCTTTAATAAAAACAGACTGTAATGTCAGTTGTTGTTTTGCTGTTTCACTATTTGAATGTGCGACTTTACTTTCAATCGCAATTTTTGGCCTCGTAGGGTCTTGCAAGTTTTGCGCTGATGTTGCACAGCTCAAAACAAGCCCCATTAAAACAATGTTATAACGCAATAAATTTATCATTCGCACTTACAGTAGCAATAGTTAATGTTAATTTACCCATAGGATATTCATCTACGCGGTAATCAAACTCTTGTATAAAAATTTTTTCTTCAATTTGTTTAATTTGTTTTAAATAACTGAGTAAAGAAAAGTAGCTACCTTCAATCTGTACCTGCATTGTATGTTGATAAAAAGCAATTTTCTGCTTTTCAGCCTGCTCTTCAGCTAAACCATCATTTGCAGGATTAACCTGCACATAAATCGGCTTTACAGGATTAATTTTAAATTGGGACAAAGTAAGCTCTTTGTGTTTACGCAATAATTTTTGCAGAACTGACGCCATATTTTCAGGCGAAATATAACTTAAACTAAATTTTGCTAAATTGTGATTTATTAATGTGGCTTGCTCATCAATAGCTTTCTCTTGAACAATTAGATCAGCAGTGTAATCACGCATTAACGCATCATTTATCATTGCTAGTTGCTGGTGCGTATTTGATTCTTGACGAGTTAAATTAATAATACGAGTTTTATTATTGCTGTAACTCGCTTGTAATGGGGAAAGAACAAACCAAATACTTAAGTAACCAAGTACAAATAATCCCACAATCAATATCATTAACTTTTCGCGTTGCGCCATTGCACTGAACTTTACAGACCACTGTTGCCAGCTTTCTTTCATTATCGCACTCCCGAGTCAACAAATTTAGTAGCTACTTGAAACTCAACCCCATTTTCTTGTTTTTCAAATTGCAGTAATGAAAATGATTTTTCACTAAAGTAATCAGTATTTTTTAAACCATTCAGCCATTCAGGTATTGCAGAACCATGAGTTGCAGCACCAACCAATGTGATCTCCTCACCAATAAATCGAAACTCTTTAAGCCAAACTTCTCGGTGCGTGTTTCTTGCTAAATCTGTCATCACTTGCGCGTAATCAAACTTTGCTTGTGCCGTTTTAGTTAGCATAAAATCTAACAAACGTTGCTTTTCCAAAAGTTCACTTTTCTTTTTTTCTATGCGTCGTATCAATGGTGATTTATCTTGTTTTCGCTCTAGAGCTTGCTGTGCTTGCGTAAGTTCTGTCTTATATTGCTCGACCTGCAATTGCAGGGTCTTTACTTTCTCTTTGCTGGCTTGATTTAAATTAGTAAATATACCAATTGTCACTGCTAGCACCGCAATCAACCCTCCCCAACAGATAACAACATTGGCCAGCGTTAAGAATTCACGTTTAGGTTTTAATTCTTCTAGGTATAAATTAATGCGCGTTTTCATATTCACCTCGCGCATCTAAGGAAAGTGCGGCGGCTATGGCAAATTGCATTTCAACGCTTTGTTGCTGACATAACGTCAAGCTTGACTCAAATGGCATCACTCGAGCTGGAAAGAATTGACTTAACTCTTGTGCCATACCATGCAATTCTAAATTAGGAATAGCTAATTGTAAGCTTTTGATAGGTGGCTGCTTTAATTGACTCTCAAAGTAATCTAAAGAACGTTGCAATTCTAAGCCAAAGACATCAAGCAACCCCAACTTTAATTGAGCAAGAGGTTGCTGCGCTAGTGCAATTAAGCCTCGTAATTTTCGTGAAAGTAGCAATTCACCATTACGAATAATGTGCAAACTAGGTTCGTTACCAAATTGTTGCGAGACTAACATATGCGAACCATCATCTTTTATAACCATGTCACACAAAATCATTTCCGGAGTAGTGACGCTATCAAGTAACACATTGCTATCATGAATGATGTTTAACAAAGGTTGAAATAGTGTACGACTTGTCACCACGACATTGATTTTATTTAGCGCTCCTTGTTTTAGTGATGCATCATAATAATCCGCGATAATATCTGAAGGCTCTAGACTCACCATGTCTTTGACCGTCCAAGGTAGTGAACTAATTATGTCTTGTTCAGGCAGGTTTGGTTTTTCAATTTGTACCCACTGATAAGCATTTTCAGGCAGCAAAACACATAACATACTTTCAACAGGTAGTTTTGAAACAACACTTGAAAATGCTGGTAACTTTTCGCTTTCATGTTGGAACGCTTCAACAACACTCTCTTTAATTTCCCAAGCATTATCAACATAATGTAAAATTACAGCCACTACTTTGTCATTTGCAATGTACAAACCAGCTAAATGTGAACCTCTATTTTTACTATTAATCCAAGGGATCCGTGCCAATAAACTTTTCATATTTGTTATTATTTAATATGTTAACTGTCTTACGCGCTAATATTCTTAGTGTAGCAAGCAAACCAACCTAAGCAAGGAGTTTCATCCTTTGAGCATTGATTTAAAACTAAATATTGATGAAACACCCGTTCAAAAAATTATCCACCCTGTATTAGTTGAAAATAATATCAGTTTATTTGTTAAGCGCGATGATTTAACTCACCCTCTTATAAGCGGCAATAAATGGCGAAAGCTTAAACATAATCTTATCTATGCAAAGCAAAACAACATTAACCAATTGATAAGTTTTTCTGGCGCATTTTCAAACCACCTATATGCACTTGCTGGCGCATCTCGCTTATTTAACTTTGACACCAAAGTGATAGTGCGCGGTCCAGAGCTTGATACCAATAACCCATGTTTAAAATTCGCAGCAGCGTGTGGCGTAAAATTAACCCCTATTAATCGGCTAACTTACAAAAAGCGTTATGACCCCGATTATCTGGCTGAATTGCAACAAAGCAAGCCAAAGTGCCTAATTATTCCCGAAGGTGGTAGTAATCGACTTGCTTTAAAAGGCATGATTGAATTGGCGCAAAGTTTACCTGAGGTAGATGAGGTATGGTGCGCTACAGGTAGCGGAGGGACCTTAGCGGGGTTGATTGAAGGTTTACCTGAAAACACCAAAATACGAGGGGTTGCAGTGCTCAAACAAGCTGACTACTTAAATGAATCGATAATGCAGCTTAGCCCTAAAGCGCAGCGACAAAAAAACTGGCAATTACTAACCAATTTTCATCACGGTGGATACGGTAAGTTTAATGAGGAGATCTGGCTGTTTTGTCAAAGTTTACGACACCAACTCCCCCTTGAGCCCATTTACACAGGTAAACTTTTTTTCACCCTCTTTGATTTAATACAGCAAGGGCACTTTGCTGCTGGCAGTAAAATTATGGCCATTCATACCGGTGGATTGCAGGGGCTTATCGGATTAAAGTATCGAAAACTTATTTAAGGTACGGTTATTATTAAAAATCAATTAAGCCCTAACGCAATATTGTGTTCACCTTGCTGAAAAAAGCTACCACTGGCGCCCACAAATTGGTATTCAATCAATAATGTCAGCTGATTTGCCAACTCGATACCTGCAGCATATAACTGCAAATGCTGTTGTTTTGCAAAATTGTTAAATGAATTCATCAACGCTCTTTGCTGTACCAAAGGTAATTGAAAAATTTCTTCATCAATATAAACACCGGATAAAAATGATAAGTTATTTTTCGTACTCAGTAATGTCCCGTGACAGCGCTCAGCAACCACACTGATACCACGCTCTCTTACCTTAGCAACCTGATGAGCAATGCCATTATACGCGTTAACTAACACTCCCTCATCTATCGAAAAACGAATAATTTGATTAAAACCAGCAGTTTCCACCATAGATATCAAGATGTCGATAGCTATAGCGCTTTGCCAAGAAGCCGCATCAATACTAAGTAACACAGGATCATTACTGCTATCTTGTGACAAAGTTTTAATTAATTGCTTTAGCAAATGCTCATCTAAAGATAACAGTTTATCATTGTCTAAACAGCCAAGCAGGAATTGTTTAGCATCACATAACCCTATTTTTTGATGACGAATAGTGATCCCCACTTGGTGAAACAGCAAGGCCTCGCCATGCACACTAAAAACAGGCTCGAATAACAGCAAAAATTGCCGATTAAGAATATCGTTAATCATTTCAGGCAGTGAATATTGCAGTAAAGCTAAGTTGGTTTGATTGAGTTTTAATACATGAGATTTGCTTTTTTGCTTGGTTTTTGCAATTGCTAAAGCAAGCTCTGCTAACTGGTACACATTTAACTGCTGACACGGCTCTCGGTACAAACAGGCACCAAACTCACTTTCACCTATATGTGTTTTAAGAACTTCAGAAAATAGCCTATTAAATTCCGTTTCATCACAAATTTTCGGGCATAAGATAGTCACACTTAATCGCCCTGCTTTAAGTTGCTTACAAGAGACTTTTTTACTGTTGAACGCTTGTTGAAGTGCCCTCGTCAATGCGACCTTATCAACATTTTTTGCACCAGATAGCAGAGAGAAAACATCATAGGCATTATTAGTGAGTATCGACACAGGCTGTTTTTCAATCTCAGTCAGTAACTTGGGAGAAGGATTGCTTAGAATTAGCATTGGAGAGTGGATAAAAACAAATAACAAAAAAAGTAA
>NZ_JBFKMX010000023.1:0-39039 GCF_041629635.1 Pseudoalteromonas sp.
AAGATTATTGGTATCGACTTAGGCACAACAAACTCATGTGTTGCAGTATTAGACGGCGATAAGCCACGCGTAATTGAAAACGCAGAAGGCGATCGTACAACCCCATCAATCATCGCATATACAGATGAAGGTGAAACGCTTGTAGGTCAACCTGCAAAGCGTCAGGCAGTTACAAACCCAACTAACACATTATTCGCAATCAAGCGTTTAATCGGTCGTCGTTTTGAAGACGAAGAAGTACAACGTGATATCGACATCATGCCATTCAAAATTGTTAAAGCTGACAATGGTGATGCATGGGTTGAAGCAAAAGGCGAAAAGCGTGCTGCACCGCAGATCTCTGCTGAAGTTCTTAAGAAAATGAAGAAAACAGCTGAAGATTTCTTAGGTGAAGAAGTAACAGGTGCTGTAATTACTGTTCCTGCATACTTTAACGATTCTCAGCGTCAAGCAACTAAAGATGCTGGTCGTATCGCGGGTCTTGATGTTAAACGTATTATCAACGAACCAACTGCTGCAGCACTTGCATACGGTATGGATAAAAAGCAAGGCGACAATGTAGTTGCCGTTTACGACTTAGGTGGTGGTACATTCGATATCTCTATCATCGAAATCGATGAAGTAGAAGGTGAGCACACGTTTGAAGTACTTGCTACAAATGGTGACACGCACTTAGGTGGTGAAGATTTCGATAACCGTGTTATTAACTACCTAGTTGAAGAATTTAAGAAAGATCAAGGTATCAACTTAAAGACTGATCCACTTGCAATGCAGCGTGTTAAAGAAGCCGCTGAAAAAGCAAAAATTGAACTTTCAAGTGCACAACAAACAGAAGTTAACCTTCCGTATGTAACAGCTGATGCAACTGGTCCTAAGCACATGAACGTTAAACTAACACGTGCTAAGTTAGAATCACTGGTTGAAGATTTAGTAACACAATCACTTGAGCCACTTAAAAAAGCTCTAGCTGATGCTGATCTTTCAGTAAGTGACGTAAATGATGTAATTCTAGTGGGTGGTCAAACACGTATGCCACTAGTACAAAAAGCAGTTACTGACTTCTTTGGTAAAGAGCCACGCAAAGACGTAAACCCTGATGAAGCAGTAGCTATGGGTGCTGCAGTTCAAGGTGGTGTTTTAGCGGGTGAAGTTAAAGACGTACTGCTACTTGACGTAATCCCACTTTCTCTAGGTATTGAGACAATGGGTCAGGTAATGACTGCGCTAATCGAGAAAAACACAACGATTCCAACTAAGAAATCACAAGTATTCTCAACTGCTGAAGATAACCAAAGTGCGGTAACAATTCATGTACTTCAAGGTGAGCGTAAGCAATCAAGTGCTAACAAATCACTTGGTCAGTTCAACCTAGAAGGTATCCGCCCTGCACAGCGCGGTGTACCACAAATCGAAGTAACATTCGATGTTGATGCTGATGGTATCTTACACGTATCTGCGAAAGATAAAGACACGGGTAAAGAGCAGAAGATCACAATCCAAGCGTCTTCAGGTCTAAGCGACGATGAAATCGAAGCAATGGTTCGTGATGCAGAAGCAAATGCTGAAGAAGACAAGAAGTTTGAAGAGTTAGTGCAAGCACGTAACCAAGCTGATGCAATGGTTCACGGTACTCGTAAGCAAATTGAAGAAGCAGGTGATGCTCTTCCAGCTGACGACAAAGCAGCGATTGAAGCAGCACTTTCAGAGCTAGAAACAGCAGTTAAAGGCGATGATAAAGCGGAAATCGAAGCTAAGACACAAGCATTAATTGAAAAGTCTCAAAAACTAATGGAAATCGCGCAAGCGAATGCACAAGCACAACAAGCAGGTGCTGATGCTGGCCAACAGCAAGCTAAGCAAGATGACGATGTTGTTGATGCTGAGTTTGAAGAAGTAAAAGACGATAAAAAGTAATTTACTTTAACTAGGGCGCGCGGGTTTCGACTCAGACGCGCCCTTAGTGTATCTAAAGGTTTTATGAAATTGAGGCTAAAGACCCCGGTCGGGGCAATGCAAATGCAGTTAGCCAGTAAACGGGGAAAGCAGTAATTATGTCAAAACGCGATTATTATGAAGTATTAGGCGTCGCTAAGGACGCTAGCGATCGTGATATTAAAAAGGCATACAAACGCCTTGCAATGAAGTATCACCCAGACCGTACCGCAGGCGATAAAGACTTAGAAGCTAAGTTTAAAGAAGTTAAAGAAGCCTATGAAATTCTAGGTGATAGTCAAAAACGCCAGACTTATGACCAATTTGGTCACGCAGCCTTTGAACAAGGTGGTGGTGGCGGTCACGGTGGCTTTGGCGGTGGCGCAGACTTTGGTGATATTTTCGGCGATGTTTTTGGCGATATTTTTGGTGGCGGTGGTGGCCGACGTCAATCACGTCAACAACGTGGTGCTGACTTACGTTACAACTTAGATCTGAGCCTTGAAGAAGCTGTTCGCGGTAAAGACGTCGAAATTAAAGTACCTACTTGGGTAGCATGTGAGCCGTGTGATGGTTCTGGTGCGAAAAAAGGTTCTAAACCACAAACATGTGGGACTTGTAACGGTCATGGCCAAGTTCAAATGCGCCAAGGCTTCTTCGCTGTACAGCAAACGTGCCCAACGTGTAGTGGGCGTGGCCAAATTATTTCTGATCCATGTAATAAGTGTCACGGTCAAGGACGTGTTGAAAAAACGAAAACATTATCCGTTAAAATTCCAGCTGGGGTTGATACAGGAGACCGTATTCGTTTAGCCGGTGAAGGCGAAGCAGGTCAGCATGGCGCACCTGCAGGTGATTTATATGTACAAGTGTCAGTACGTGAGCACCCAATTTTTGTCCGTGATGGCAGCAATCTTTATTGTGAAGTACCACTTAGCTTTACCACGGCAGCTCTTGGCGGTGAAATTGAAGTACCGACACTTGATGGCCGCGCTAAACTAAAAATTCCATCAGAGTGTCAAACAGATAAAATGTTCCGCATGCGTGGAAAAGGCGTTAAATCTGTACGCGGTGGTGCTGTTGGTGATCTTATCTGTAAGGTGATTATTGAAACACCTGTCAACCTCAATGATCGTCAAAAAGAATTATTACGTGAATTAGATGAAAGTATGGGTGGTAATAGCTCGCGCCATCGTCCAAAAGAGCAAGGCTTTTTTGATGGTGTTAAAAAGTTTTTTGATGATTTAACTAAGTAATTCAGAACATTAAAAAAGAGCTCAAATTGAGCTCTTTTTTTTAACTAATATTCTTTATCAATTAGTTTTTAACTAAGTCGCCAACTTCAAAAGAGGTTTGCCAAGTTTTGCGATACTTCGCTAACGTCTTTCCGCTTTGAATACTAATTAGAGCCTGATGTTGAGGGTTCTTGAATGTTACGCGTTTGCTGTCATTTTGCACAAACTCATTTGCTTGCCAATCTGCTCCTAAACAACTCGTTACTTTTTCGATTGCCCAATTAAATGATTCATGACTTTGTGATTCGTCATCGTATTGCTCTGAACATTTATAAGCCATTCTATTAGAATTAAATCCAATTATTTGGCAGCTATTACCAAGTAGGTGGTATTTTGGTGTCCAGACATCACTAAAATTATTTTGCACACGAGTTGCTTTTAAAGGCTCAAAGCCATTTGCAAAACTGTCAACTAGCCCTTGAATTTTTTCACAAGGTGTTAAATTGTCCACATACGCATTTTGCTCAGGGGATAGCGTTGAACCACACCCAGTAATTGCAATTAGAAGCGTTGCAGCAGAGATTTTACGTAACATAACTTTATCCCTAAAAATTTGTTTCAGCATAACGATTGTTTAATAAAAAATCCATTACATAGCTATTTAAAATATGGAATTTTAAGTGATTTTGGCATTTTCGTTGAATTAGGAGCTGTGTCTATTCCTATCGACAGTGTTTCTCTCTTTAACAAAATCTAAATCTACAACTACACTTTAATCAAAGTTACTGCACAAATGAACGATATACACTTAATTTTCGTATACGTGCATAAAACTTAAATAATTATAATTTGGATAACTTTATGAACTACCCTTGGATCGATAAAACAAACAGGATCTTCTCAATTGTGTTAATGGGGCAATTTGCCCTTACGTTACTCATTTCTTTTTTTACGCACACTTGGATGGAAGGAGTTGTTTTTGGTCTATTGATTATGGGCTTGCCGCTTTTTCTCATTAGCACAGCACCATTTGCCAAGGTAACTCGTCACTCAGTTGCTATTGCTGTTCAATTATTTGCGGCACTGCATATTCAGCAAACGATGGGGCTTACAGAAATTCATTTTGAAATCTTTGTGATGTTAGCTTTCTTAAGTTGCTACAGAGATTGGCAAGTTATTTTAACAAGTGTATTGGTTGTTGCTGTGCATCACATTCTGTTTTACATAGTCCAAACACAAAGTGCAGCTTTATATGTATTCGAAGAGGGACACATACATTTTTACATACTTGTAATACATGCATTATTTGCGGTGACTGAAGGCGCGGTATTAATGTATGTAGCCAAACATGCGCATAAAGAATCCGTTAATGGATTTGATTTATCATCGTCTGTACATCAGATAATGAGAGAAAATGGCACCTTCGACTTATCAAATTTTTACAATAGCCAGCATGAAGATACAGACTTCAATAAATTAATGACGTCTTTTGCACAATTTATAAAACAAACAAAAGAGGTGAGCGAAGCAGTTCTAGAACGGTCTCAGTTAGTGGCTTCATTGAGCAGCGATGTTGAAAATGCGACTGAAGAAAATGTTAGCCAGATTAATCTTATAGCGACTGCAACAGAAGAGTTAACGGTTGCTAATGCTAATGTTGCATCGCAAGCCAGTGAGGCTAATGACAGTGCTTCAGACGCTTTTACACGTACTGATAAAACGAAACAGATCATAGATCATTCAGCAAGAAATATTGAAAATTTAAAAGGAGAGTTATCAGCTACTTCGCAAACCATTGGTGAGTTAGCATTAAAGTGTAATAAAATTGAAGAGGTTATGAACGCTATTAAGTCAATATCAGATCAAACGAACCTACTTGCACTGAATGCCGCCATTGAGTCCGCTCGTGCAGGTGAACATGGCCGCGGGTTTGCTGTTGTCGCCGATGAAGTAAGGCAATTAGCGATGAAAACACGACAAAATGCCGAGCAAATATCCGAAATTACTGCGTCGTTAATTAATGAAGCGTCATCATCAGTTGATCAAATGGATAAATGTTTAATTCGCGCTGAAGACACTGTTAGCCAAGCAAAAGAAGCATCGAATATGATGATGGGAGTTGTCGATAATATTGAAAGCATGGTAAATAATATGGCGTCAGTTGCAAGTGCGGCAAGCGAGCAAGCTACCGTGTCGGCAAGTATCTCAGAGTCCACTCAAACACTTTCCCATAACTCAGAGCAACTCAAATTGAATAGTAATGAATCAACTAAACGTTTCCAAGAAGTGAAGTATGATATCGAGAGTCTTAACAGAGAGTTGTCACGATTTGATTTATAAACCTCATTGCCTTGTTTTGTGTATCTGGACGGCACTACTTTTGATTGGTCTGCTATTTTTATCAACTAAACAAGTCACATCGTTTGATCATCAGGGAGAGTTAAGTAGACTTGCGATGGACACTGGCTTTGATGTTGATTTTGTCAATCAAGTTTTTGAGGAGCTAGGTGATGTTTCCGGTGCAGTAATTCATTTTGGAACTGAAGATTGTTTTTGTCTCAAAGTGGCTGAGGAACATGTAAATTCGATTAAATTACTCGCAACAAAAATGGATTACAAAAATTATAATATTCAATTAGACAAGCAGTTAAAATTAAAATTACCATCTGTCCCAGCGGTTGCTGTGATTAATAAACAAAGCTCACTTAGCTATTTAGGTCCTTATTCTACAGGAATGTTTTGCGCTGAGGGGAAGGGTCTAGTGGAACCGTATTTATTAAATAGCAGCACCAAGCAAAATTTTTTTGGTGCTGCTATTATAACTGATGCAAAAGGTTGCTATTGCAATTTAAGTTAATGTTTATTTGTGACGATTTTTAAGTACTGTGATTACTTCACTAATATCTAAGTTTTGGCGTTGTAATAGTACAAGTAAATGATAAAGCAGATCAGCTGATTCATTGAGTAGCTCTTCGTTGTCATTTTTCATTGCAGCAAGGGCTACTTCAACACCTTCTTCCCCCACTTTCTGACAGCTTCTGCTGAGCTCTTTGGTAAATAAACTCGCAGTATAGCTTTCATTTGGATCATAATGCTTACGTTTAGCGATAACCTTATTTAAAGTGCCTAAAAAAGCTAAATCAGATGATGCTTCAGCAAAACAACTTTGTGTTCCTAAATGGCATGTCGGGCCTTTTGGATTTGCTAACATTAGTAAAGAGTCGTGATCACAGTCAGTGTGAACAGAAACCAACTCAAGATAATTTTCAGAGCTTTCACCTTTAGTCCATAAGCGTTGTTTTGAACGGCTGTAAAAAGTAACTTTACCAATCTCAAGGCTGGTTTGTACTGCTTCAGCATTACAAAATCCTTGCATTAAAATCTGACCCGTATGTGCATCCTGTACAATTGCAGGAATTAAATCACTTTTGCTAAAATCCAGCGCTGAAATATTGGTTAAATCTATCTTCATAGTCTTACTGCTATTTCCTGTTTATTTAATTCGGATTTAAGTGCGCTAATATCTATTAGGCCTTTGTGAAAAACAGATGCTGCAAGTGCACCGTCAACATTGCTGAGTGTAAATACATCTACAAAGTCTTGAGTTTTGCCAGCACCACCAGAGGCAATAAGTGGTACATCACATAGCGCACGTATTTTACTCAGTTGGGCATTGTCATATCCATTGCGAACACCATCCTGGTTCATACAATTAAGAACAATCTCACCAGCACCTAAATCTTGCACACGTTTTACCCACTCTTCAGTTTTATAACGTGTTTGACTCGCTGCATTTGGGTCGCCTGTTAATTGATATACTAAATATTGATCAGTTTCTTTATCATAAAAGCTATCAATGCCAACTACGACGCATTGTTTTCCAAACTCATCATGAAGCTCCTTGATGAGTTCTGGTCGTGCGATAGCTGGGCTGTTTATACTAATTTTGTCTGCACCCATTTCGAGTACCTTAGCTGCATCAGCTACAGATTTAATGCCGCCTGCAACACAAAATGGAATATTAATATAACGAGCAATTTGCTCAACCCAAGCTACATCTAATAAACGTTTTTCGACACTTGCGGTAATTTCATAGAAAACTAATTCATCTGCACCTGCTTTTGAATAGGCCTCTGCAAGTTGCAAAATATCACCGACAATTTCATGTTCTTTGAATTTTACACCTTTAACCACCTGGTTATTTTTAACATCAAGGCAGGGGATTATGCGTTTTGATAACATGAAACCGCCTCCTCAGCTGTAAAGGCATTATCTAGTAAAGATTTACCTAAAATTACACCACCTACACCTAATGCCTTAAGTTGCTTAATATCTTCAAGGGAGCTTACGCCACCAGACGCTTGCACGCGAATGTCGTCAAATTTTGCAAGAATATCTTGGTATAAGGCAAAAGAAGGGCCTGTCATTGTACCGTCTTTACTAATATCAGTGCATAAGAAGTCTTTTACACCCAATGCTCTATAAAATTCGATAAATTCGAACAAGTCATAGGGGGATTTTTCTAGCCAACCATGGGTTGCAGGGCGCCATGTATCTCCATCTTTGTTGACATCTAAAGCAATGACAAATTTAGTAGCGCCAAACTTTTCTATCCAGCTCTTTACTTGGCTCTTGTTCGTCACTGCCTTCGAGCCAATCACAACTTGATGTACGCCGGCGTTCAGCCATGTGGATATGTCGGACTCGCTTCGAATGCCGCCGCCGATTTGAAAGGGTAGTTTGAGCGCGTTTGATGCTTCTTGAATGAACTGCCATTGCTTTTTATCCGGATCTCTTGCGCCTTCTAAATCCACGATGTGAATGCGTTCAGCGCCTGAATTAGCATACTCAGTTAAACGAGTTTTAAAGTCGAAATCGTAAAACTGTGCGGTGTCATACTTGCCTTGGTATAGTCTAACAATTCGATTTTGTAAAATATCTAATGCGGGAATAATCATCATTGTTCCTATAATGCTAAAAAGTTTTTAAGCAAGCGCTCGCCTACATCAGCGGACTTTTCAGGGTGAAATTGCATGCCTATAAAATTGTCTTTTGCGATTATGGCCGAAAATTCGGTACCATAGTCACTTGTTGCCAAAGTATATTGGTTTGGCTGATGAGCAAAGCTGTGAACATAATAAACTTGATCTTTTGCATCAATGCCATTCAAAATAGGGTGGCTAGATTTTAAATTTAAATTATTCCACCCCATATGTGGCAAGGTTAAATTTTCACTTTTAAGCGCGCATAGCTTTCCTGAAATAAGCCCAAGAGTTGTAACATTTCCTTCCTCTGTTTCATCACACATTAATTGCATACCTAAACAGATACCAAGAAGTGGTTTGTTATAGTTTTTAATTGCGTCTTGCCAGTTATTATCAATTAAGCGTTTCATCGCAACTGATGCGTGACCCACGCCAGGTAACACTGCTCGTGGAAAATTATTAAGTTTTTCAGGTTCAGTGATTATTTCAACCTGAGCGCCTAAACGTTCAAAGGCAAAACGCACAGAGTTAATATTTGCACAACCGGTATTAATTATTGCAATCATAAACACCCCTTTGAGCTGGCTGTGGTTTGCGAAGTATCTTTTGCGATGGCCATTCTAAGCGCACGTGAAAACGCTTTGAACAAGCCTTCAACTTGGTGATGGCAATTACCCTCAGAGACACTCAAAATTAAGCTGATTGCCGCGTTGTCAGTGAGACTTTTGAAAAAGTGTTCCACCATTTGAACATCCATATCGCCCACTTTTTCTCGGCTAAAATTAGCATTTAACACAAAAGAGGCTCGGCCTGATAAATCAATTTGCGCTTCTGCTTTACACTCATCCATAGGTAATGAAAAACCATAGCGACCAATTTGTGCTTTAGCACCTAGCGCTTGTTTAAGGGCTTGACCCAGTGCAATGCCGACATCTTCAACAAGGTGGTGTTCATCAATATGTAAATCACCTTTGGCATTTACAGAAAGGCCAATATTGCTGTGGGTACGAATTTGATCAAGCATGTGATCAAAGAAACCCAGCCCAGTCATTATTTCACCTTGTTTTTCAGAATCAAGGTTTAACCTTACAGATATTTGAGTTTCGTTAGTGTTACGAATTACTTCACCAGTGCGATTTTGCGTCGTTAATTTAGTAACAATTTCAGGCCAATTGCCAGTATATAAAATACCTTCACAACATAGGTTTTCAGCAAGTTGAATATCGGTTTGACGATCGCCTATGACATAAGAATTGGCTAAATCTACTTTACCAGAGCGCATTAACTGTTTTAGTAACCCAGTCTTTGGTTTGCGACATGCGCAGTTTTCGTCATCAAAATGCGGACAGATTAGTACGTCGTCAAATGTAATGTTTGATGATGTAAACACTTGCATCATTTTGCTATGAGGCGCATCAAAATCAGCTTGTGGAAAGCTGTCTGTTCCAAGCCCATCTTGATTTGATACCATAACTAAACGGTAGCCTGCAGCTTGTAATTGTAATAGGGCAGGAATAACACCTGGTTCAAAGACCAACTTTTCTAACGTGTCTAATTGTTTATCAATGGCAGGTTCTTCAACTAACGTGCCATCACGATCAATAAATAAGTAAGGAACTGCCATAAATTATCCGTTTATTTCCATTAGCCAATTGAATACAACATTAAGTTCTTGTTCTGAACCGATACTAATACGTAACCAGTCATCTTCCCCATAAAGCGTAAAGGGTCGCATAATTAAACCGCTTGCCATAGCTTTAGTTATATAACACTTATCACTTAATTTGATGGTGACAAAGTTAGCAAAACTCGGAAGTATCTTTACTACTTTGATACATTGTTTAAGTGTACTTATCAGCGTTTCACGATTGTTATTTAAAATCGTAACTTGGCGTTTCATACTATTAATATTGCAAGGTGACAGTGCTTGTTCTGCAATAGATGCAACAACAGTTGAAACAGGATAGGGCGCAAGTACTTTTCGCATTGTATTAATCAGTGTTTGATTACTTAAAACAAAGCCAGTGCGAAGCCCTGCAAGCGCAAACGCTTTTGATAAAGTGCGTAATACGACAACATTCTGATGCGATTTGATTAGTTGCGCCGCGGTAAGCTCATCACAAAATTCTATATAGGCTTCATCAACAACTACAATTGCTTTATCTTTAAATGCATAAGCAATTTCTTCAATACGCTTAAGTGGGACAACACTGCCTGTTGGGTTATTTGGATTGCAAATAAACACTAGTTTGGCGTTTAGCGCTTTCTCAACTAATTCAGTCGTTGAGGCTTCTAGCAAATCACTCTGCGTTAGATTGATAAGCGTAACATTAGCGCTTTCAGCAGTTACTTTATACATACCATAGGTAGGAATAAATTGAGCAATAGCATCAACACCGCTTCGGCAAAATGTGCTAACTAGAAGTTCAATTCCCTCGTCTGCACCGCGTGTCATCAATACATTGCTTGGCGCTAAATCAGCGTAGCTCGCATATGCTGATATTACAGCCTCAGGTTGTGGATCAGGGTAGCGATTGAGATTTGTTAAATTTAATTCAAACTCATTGGTAAAAGGACTTTCGTTAGCATTTAACCACGTAGACCCACTAAGCTTTTCACTTTTAGCAGAGCTATAAGCTGTTAATGAAGCAATATAGTCAGGTGCGAAATTATCACTCATTAACTTAACTCCTCTAGTCGTACTTTAACTGCGTTTGCGTGAGCAACTAAACCTTCGGCATCTGCCAGAGGTAAAATACTTTTTGAAAGTTCACTTAATCCTTTTTGCGAAATAGTCTGAACTGTATAAGTTCTAAAAAAATCCATTAAATTAAGTGCTGAATAAACTTGGCTGTAACCATAAGTAGGCAAAACATGGTTAGTGCCCGATGCATAATCACCCGCTGATTCAGGGGTATAATCGCCAACGAAAATTGAGCCAACATTGAAAAACTTATCAACAATATCATTAGCGTCACGAGTCTGAACTATCAGGTGTTCTGGGCCATATTGGTTAGATACTTCAATTGCTTGCTCAATGTCTTTAACGAGAATAAAAGGCGAATTTAATAATGCTTTTTCAGCGATATTTCGTCTTGATAACCCTTGCAGCTGTTTTTCAACTTCTATCTTTGTTGCATTAATTAATGTTTCACTATCGCTAAGTAAAACTACTTGTGAATCTTCACCGTGCTCTGCTTGAGATAATAGATCAGCTGCTATAAACCTTGGATTTGCGCCGCAATCTGCGATTACTAATACCTCTGAAGGACCTGCAGGCATATCAATCGCAACACCATTAGCTTGTTGCGCGACGAGTTGTTTAGCCATAGTCACATAACTATTACCAGGGCCAAAAATTTTATTTACTTTAGGAACTGACTGCGTTCCAAAAGCCATTGCAGCAATTACACCAGCACCGCCAGACTTTACTAATGTAGTTACACCGCAGAGTTTTGCTGCGTAAAGAATAGCAGGGTTAATTTGCTCATCACCCTTTACTGGTGTTGCAAGCACGATTGTTTGTGCACCACTTAATTTAGCCAGAGCACCTTGCATTAACACAGATGATGGCAATGGTGCAGTACCGCCAGGTACATAAATACCAACCGCATTAATTGCTTGGTAACGAAGCTCACACACCACACCAGGCTGTGTTTCTATCACTTTTCGCTGTGGTAACTGCGCTTTATGGAACGTAGTTATATTATTAAATGCAATATTGATGGCTGTTTTAAGCTCTGTGCTCAATAGCGCTTCTGAATTTTGTATTTCAGTATTTGATACAATCAGTTCATCAGCATAATTATTATCAAATTCTTGATTGTATTGTAAAAGCGCTGTGTCACCATTTGCTTTTACATTATCAATAATTAATTGAACACGAGACTGTAATTGGTCTGACGCTTGTTGGGCAGGCCTTGAAAGCAGCAAGTCTTGTGCTGCTTTTGATAATTGAGACCAAGTTTCCACCGATTACTCCATCATTTTTTCGATTGGCATCACAAGAATAGAGCTTGCGCCTTTCTCTTTTAGCGCTTCCATTGTTTCCCAGAATAATGTTTCGCTAGAAACCATGTGCAGCGCTACTAAATCATCAGTACCAGCTAGTGAAAGCACTGTTGGCTTGCCAGTACCTGGAAGCAATTCACATATTTCATCAAGACGTGATTTAGGAGCGTGTAGCATGATGTATTTACTTTCTTTCGCTTGACGAACCGCTTTTAAGCGAGGCAGTAATGTGTCGAGAAGCGCCTGTTTTTGTTGGCTATCCATATTGGGGTTTTGAATCAAACACGCATTTGATTCTAAAATTGTTTCGCCTTGTAATAAGCCATTTGCTTCTAAAGTTGCGCCGGTAGATACAAGATCACAGATTGCATCAGCAAGACCAGCACGAGGTGCCACCTCGACAGAGCCCGATAATAATACTGTAGATGCATTAATACCTTGTGATTTTAGAAACTGCTTTAAAATTTCAGGATAAGTAGTAGCAATTTTTTTGCCTTCAAACCAACTAAGTGGCTGTTGACCCAATTCTTGAGGCCATGCTAATGCTAATCTACAATAACCAAAATCAAGTTTAGCTAGCTTAGTGACGTTTGCATTTAGGTTTTGTGCTTTACGTTCAGCTTGGCTTTCAACTAACACGTTTTCACCTACGATCCCTAAGTCACAGACACCGTCCATAACAAGCCCTGGTATGTCATCATCACGAACTCGCAATACATCAATAGGCATATTGGTTGCGTGGGCAATTAAACGTTGTTCTCTTAAATTAAGTTTTACGCCAAGTTGTTTTAATAACTCTTGGCAGTCTTTAGAAAGACGCCCTGATTTTTGAATAGCGATACGAAGACGGTTGTTATCACTCATTTTTCTCATTCCCAATTAAATTTGTTTCAATAATTTTGTTTTGTTTAGGGCTAAAACAAAAACAGCCCGAGGATGTCCCCGGGCTGTTATGTAAAAATGTGTTAGCCAGAGGACGTATTTTCGGAATAGCCCTCCAGCGAAATACCTGAAAGCTACTCCGTTGTATGATGGTGATGAATAGTGTTCAGTGTATTAAGCATTTGTATACCTATAAGTTGAAATTTAAAGCGTAGTTAACGGCTTAGTTATATATAGAAAAACATTCTTTTAGTGTTTTTGCAATTAAAAAACCGTGAAATTTATGAATATTATATTACAAAAAATAAAAACACATAAAAACAAAGCATTAAAAAATTAAATTTTAACTGAAGTAAAGTTGTATAGGCCTGTATATACAAGTTAAATTGCCGTAAAGTGAGCTTTCTCACAATATTTTTGCTGTGTCATGTGTAATTGGGGGTTTACCTTGAAAAGCTTGTTGTTAGCTAAAAAATAATTACGATTAATGAACTGATATAAGATAAAAAATATCAAAATTCTAGTTTAGAAATCTAATAGAATACCAATTAGATATTAATAAATGTTGACTCATATATTGAATCTTTGATGTTGAAAAGTGCAATGAGTATTGAATGTTCTGACTCTAATATGTGATTAAAATTATTAGAACAAGAATAAATAATACTTGAGTCTCACCAATATAAAAGTGGGACTGCTTAAAGTTAACTATAGATAAGCCGATAGTTAGATATTATAAAGGAGTGTGTTATGGATATTTTAACCCCTTTTTTGCCACGTATTAATTTTGTACAACCAGTTGATAAGTCGACATTGTTTGTGGCAGGCGTATGTGATAACAAAACAACAAAGGTACGTCTAAAGAAAAATGAAACAACGCTTTACGACTTAAAAGAAAATAAAGAAGAGCAACAGTCAGATACACAAGATGATGATGAAAGTGGAGATCATATCGATACTTGGGTTTAGCTAAGCTTAACTCAGCCATTTATTAAATAGATTTGCTATTTTTTATAGCGTAAGTACTTATTTTTTTTTAAATGTTAGTAATATAAAATAAACTCGAGTTATTTATCTATGAGAGATAACATCAGCTTATAGCTACATTACCTCCAATCAAAATTTTATAAATGCTTTATATAACATTAATTTGAAGCGTAGTTGTGGACGACTCTGGTAAATTTGTTGTTTATAAATCGTATCGAAATAAAAATGTGTTATGAAGTGAAAAGAACACATCATACAATAATAAATAACATGATGAACCTTAATGCTTTTTTTTGAAGAAGTTATAATTTTGCATTAATTTATGATGAAAAAATTATGTATCTAGAGGGATATAACAAATTCTGAGCACCTGGTATTCAGAGTTAGCAATTTTGAAAGTTATTAGTCTCGTTGTAGTGTTTTTAAATAACTTAAAGTAAATATTCGGAAAGTATCATATGCAAACTGATAGGTGTTAGTAAGGGGGAGGGCTTACTCAATTTTTTAAGGAGAATGTCTGCAATTAATAGGATACTCCATTAGGTAGTTATGAAACCAATTAGTGATTACAGACCTAACTAAATGTCTAAACGCGGTATTTAAGATTTCGTGCAGCAGACTAGCCATTTAGACTAATGTTTCAAGCTCTCTTTATATAGTGATTAAGCCATTTTCATCCAGATGTTTCTATTAAAGGATACTAAATACACTTCGAACAATAAATCGACAGTGTTGTGGTAATTCTAATGAGCGTGTGAGTCTTGAGTGTAGTGTTGCATTTGAGTCTAACTGGAATATCAGGCTTTTTGGTGACGACGTCTATGGCCTGCGCTTTTTTTACATTATTTGTTTTATTGTAGGAGCAAAGATAGTTTATATAAATTAAAATTATATTGGGTAATATTTTTACTCAACTAGCATTCGGCCTGAACATAGGATATTTATTTACTCGTAAAAATGTTAGAAATCTGAAGTTGAGTTCATAATACGTTCATATCGTACAATATACTATTGTTTTACTTTAAAGTGACCCTCTGCTTTATTGTTTTATCCCGAGTAATTATGATGTTACATAAAACAAAACCCGCTGGGCTAGCGGGTTTTTTATCTATATTGTTATTGAGGATTATCTAAATTACCAACGTTTTTACTTATTTACCATCATTACAGTACCCCTATTTTAAAAAGTGATTCATTTTGATTTGGAGAGATAAAATAATGCGCAAGTTTCGATTAACTAGTTATCACACTTAGTTGCTATAGACCCAATATGAGCACTGAATGCTTAAATTTAAATAAGTGTATAGCCTGTGAACTTTTGTATGTGTGTCTCTATACATTCAAGATTCTGATCTCGCCAATTTATAAGAAATTAAATAAAAAGATTACAACCTTTTTGAACGTAAATACGACTAATCTTTTAATCAATTAAAAGTTTGGTATTATCAAATGGATTTAGCCTATTTTTTAGCTAATTACACATTGTTATTGAGCTTACTACTTTCACCTGTAGCAAGTTTGGTGATTTGCTTTTTAGCAACACAACTACTCGTTAAGCCAGAGCAACAGGCACTTTAAACAAATAATTTTATAACAGATCATTAAAATACTAACTTAAAATCAATTTTTTTATATTTTTTGCTTAAAAAATGACAAATACGTATTGCCAAGCCTGAAAAAATGCATAACTATAGGCTCTGCAAAGGCAAAATAATAAAGATAGGAATCTATAATGAACAAAGCACAATTAGTTGAAAAGATCGCTGCAGACGCAGAAATTTCTAAAGCAGCAGCAGCTCGCGCGCTAGACGCATTCACTGGTGCAGTGTCTACATCATTAAAAGACGGTAACTCTGTAGCACTAGTTGGTTTCGGTACTTTTTCTGTAAAAGCTCGTGCAGCACGTACAGGTCGTAACCCACAAACAGGTGAAGAAATTCAAATCGCTGCTGCTAATATCCCTACTTTTAAAGCAGGTAAAGGTCTTAAAGACAGCGTTAACTAATTTGTAAAGTTATCATCCCAATAACTTTTAAAAAGGAGCTTATAGCTCCTTTTTTATTGTTTATAGAATGGCGCTTTCCTATTTTGGACGTAACGCTTTATCTCCTCGACTTAAACCAACAGCACCAGAGCGCACAACTTCTATAACTTCGGTTTCATTTTTTAATGTATCAATAAATGACGCAATTTTATCAACTGCCCCAACAAGTTGCAGTGTGTAAGTGGTTTTACCCATATCGAGTATCGATGCACCAAATATATCGACTACACGCGTAACAGCTGCACGGTTTTTCTCTTCGTGAGCCATTACTTTAACAAGCAAAAGTTCACGTTCAATGTGACTAGTGTCACTTAAATCAATAACTTTATGAACATCTACAAGTTTGTTTACTTGTTTTGTTATTTGTTCAAGGATTCGGTCGTTACCTGTTGTAGTAATAGTAATACGAGATAAGGAATCATCATCTGTCGGGCCAACAGTTAAACTATCTATGTTATAGGCTCGTTGAGAGAATAAACCAACAATCCGTGACAACGCTCCAGGCTCATTTTCTAGCAGGATACTTAAAATATGACGCATTATGCTTTCACTCCTTTTTTAAGCCACATTTCATCAATAGAACCATGACGAATTTGCATTGGGTAAACATGTTCGGTTTCATCAACGTTGATATCAATAAATACAAGTCGGTCTTTATAAAAGAACGCTTCGTTTAATTTTTCTTCTAGTTCTGACGGGTGGTCAATGCGAATACCCATATGGCCATAGCTTTCAGCTAATTTAACAAAATCAGGCAGTGACTCCATGTAAGAGCATGAATGACGGCCTGCGTAAATCATATCTTGCCATTGGCGAACCATACCCAAAGAGCGGTTATTTAAAGAAACAATTTTAACTGGCAGACCATATTGCATACAGGTGGAGAGTTCTTGAATATTCATTTGAATAGACCCATCACCTGTTACACAGACTGATTCCTTCTCAGGAAAAGCTAATTTAACACCCATAGCAGCAGGGAAACCAAAGCCCATAGTGCCAAGGCCACCTGAATTGATCCATTGGCGAGGTTTATCAAAAGGATAATATTGCGCTGCAAACATCTGGTGCTGACCTACGTCAGAACTAATGTAAGCTTCACCATTTGTTACTTTATATAAGGCTTGTATTGCCGCCTGTGGTTTAATTTTCTTAGAGTCAGTGTCATAACTTAAGCAGCGTTGTTCACGCCAGTTGTTAATTTGACGCCACCAATCTTCTTGTGATGCGCGGTCAATTTGGATATCACTTTTAGATATTGCCGTGAGTAATTGGTCAAAAACAGTTGCTAAATCACCCACAACAGGTATATGGCAATGAATTGTTTTGGATATTGAAGTTGGATCAACATCAACTTGAACAATCGTTGCGTTAGGGCAGAACTTTTTAACATTATTTGTTACACGATCATCAAATCGTGCTCCTAATGCAAGGATAACGTCTGCATTTGCCATTGCTTTGTTAGCTTCTAAATTACCGTGCATGCCGAGCATACCAATAAAATTAGGGTGTGTGCCGGGAATACCACCTAAACCCATTAATGTGTTGGTACAAGGGGCATTTAATGTTTCAACTAACGTTGTTAGTTGTTCTGATGTATCTGATAAAACAACACCGCCACCAGAATAGATAACTAAGCGTTTTGCGTTTAAAATTGCATTAGCTGCTTTTTTAATTTGTTTAGGATGCCCCTTGGTGTTCGGGCTATAAGAGCGCATTGATACATCGTCAGGCATTACATAATCAAAGGCTAGCGCTGGGTTAAGGATATCTTTTGGTAACTCAACTACAACCGGACCTGGGCGACCAGATGCAGCTAAATAAAACGCTTTTGCTAAAGTTTCAGGAATTTTTTCAGCATCGCGGCAGTTAAAGCTGTGTTTTACGATTGGGCGAGAGCAGCCTACAATATCAGTCTCTTGGAATGCATCGTCACCAATTAAATTGGTTGGTACTTGACCCGATAGTACGACCATTGGAATTGAATCCATATACGCTGTTGCAATTCCCGTTACGCAGTTAGTAGCGCCAGGGCCTGATGTTGCAAGTACAACACCTACATCACCCGTTGCACGTGCGTAACCATCAGCCATGTGTGTTGCAGCTTGTTCATGACGCACCAGAATATGATCAAGCTCATTTTCGGCAAAAAGTGCATCATAAATATCGAGAACACTGCCACCTGGGTAGCCAAAAATATATTTAACCTTAAGGGCTTTTAACGCTTGTACAACAAGCTCAGCACCTGACATTTTATTACTGTCCATCCTCATTCCTCTGTGCAGTAGATAAAAAAAACCCCCGCTTTATTGCGGGGGTTTGTTAAATTTAATGTGACAAAATTAACTAATAACTCCCCGCTGGCGACTTAACTAAGACCAGGACGAAGACAGTTAGAAGTAGAAATAATGTCATTTAAATTTGCTCTAAAAAATTATAAACGTATTTGTATTATTTTTGTTAAACATTGTCAACGCTTAACACCTTAAAAAGCATAATTTATTTTAAAATAATCAAAATGCAAGTTGTTTATGTTTGTTGAATAGCTTTATTTAGGATTCACCGAATTAAAAATGCCTTAAATTGAGATTGTATGCAAAATGGTGTGTGAGCAATGTGAATAAAAAAAGGCCACTAGGGCCTTTATACTAAAGAAATTAAAATAATTATTTATTTGGTTTCTTCTTTTTTTGCTTTTAATTTTGCAGCATGGTCAATTTCATATGCTGGCATTTCTGATTTGCCATCAAGTAAGTAATTATCCATCCAGCGCATTAAACGTAAACTGTAATCATATTTTGCAGCCATACGCTTATTGCCATGACCTTCACCTGGGTAGTAAATTAGGCGAACATCTTTACCTTGCACTTTCATATAGCGGTAAAGTTCCATTGATTGTGCAGGGTGAACACGCGGATCATCTTTACCATGCATAATTAATAATGGTGTTTTAGACTGACCAGCCCAGTAAATTGGTGAGCGCTCTAAATACCATTGCCACTTATCCCAAGGATACGAACGTGCATGAACTAAATGCATTTCATTTGAAATATCGGTTGTACCAAATTTTGATAATTGGTTAGTTACACCTACAAACATAACTGATGTTGCAAAGTGTTCAGTTAGTTTTGTAGCAGCCCATGCAGATGCATAACCACCATATGAACCACCGGTAATACCAACGCGTTTGTTATCAACTAAACCTCTATCAACAAGGTGCTGTTTAAAGCGCACAAGATCGTTAAACTCTTCACCTGCATAGTCATTTTGACCAAGTTTAGAGTAATCTACACCTTTACCAGTTGAACCACGGTAATTAGGATAAAGAACGGCATATCCTCGAGCTGCTGCCACTTGACCAGGACGAGAATAATTAGTTACCCAACCATCTTTGTCATGACTCTCTGGACCACCATGTACTGACATAATTAATGGGTAACGAGTACCTTCTTGGTAATCTAATGGATAAACAAGTACACCATCTAAACGTGTACCATCTTCCGCATTAAAGGTGATAGTTTCTTGTTTAGCTAAACGTTTGGCACTTAACCAAGCATTTGAGTTAGACACACGAATATCTTTTTTGCCACGTAGTATAAATGCTTCAGATGGATGTTTACGTGAGTGACCTGCAAAGGCAACTGTCTTATCTGAGTCTGAAATCGATAAACGACCAGCAATTAATTTGCCACGTTTAAGTGTCGTTTTATACTTTGTTGACCCTGGTTTAATTTTGGCAATAAAACTTTCAGTATCAATTTGCGCTACAAAATTCAAAGTGTCTGACTTATTAGACCATTCGAAATCACTCACATGACCTTCGAAATTTGGTAGCCAATTTTCAATTTTGCCTGTTTTGGTATTCGCTAAATATAAACGACCTGTCGCTGGATCGTGTTTGTCTTCAGCACCTAGAATAGCAACAAACTCACCGCTTGGTGAAAACTCAGCGTCACCTAATTTACCTTCTGTTGCAAATGACATAACAGTTTTTTGCTGTGCTAAATCATAAACATGCCATGTAGATTTCATATACTTATCGTCGATAAGTGCAGAAGGCTGTGTTTTAACAAGTAACTGTTGCGCATCGCTAGACCAATTAACATCACTTACGTAAGTGTTTAGTGCAATTCCATCTAAAGTTAAAGCGTCATCAGTTACTGCTAAATCAGTGATCATTAACTCTGAATTAGTAAGGCCAAGTTCATAGGTTTCAGCTTTAAAACCGAGTTCTTTTAACTTTTTATCAGATTTTGGTTTGGCAGGCTTTGCAATAATTGCAATTTTCTTATTATCAGGGCTTAAATCATATGAAGAAATTGAAGTGCCTTTAAGCGCGATAACTTTCTGCCATTGACCACCATCAACAGGAATACGGTAAAGTGATTTGAACTTGTCTTCTTTGAATTTTGCTAAGAAATAAACAAATTTACCATCGGCTGAATACTCTAGACTTGAAATATTTACTTTACCTGTGATGAAAGGGCGTTCATTGCCTTTAGCATCAGTTAAGAAAAGTTCAGAGTAATTAAAACCATCTTTTTCAACATAAATTTCACGTGGCACTGAACGGGTGAATGCAACAGTATCACCATTTGGGCTAATTACTGTTTGTCCTACAGATTGAATTTTAGTTAAATCTTCGAGTGTGAGTGTGTCATTAGCAATTGCTGCAGTTGCAGCCATGCTTAATGCAACAGTTAAAGCTGTTTTTATTAGTTTCATTGTGTCCTCGTTTACTGATTGTCAGCGAGAGTAGTCTAAAATGGCAGATTTAAAAGGCAAGAAAATGCGATAAAAAAAGGTGACTTACGTCACCTTTTTAAATTAAAGCGCTTCGATAACCGCTTGTGTGAAATCAGTTGTACCATGGCTACCACCTAAATCACGGGTAGTACGATCACCTGTTTTGATAACATGTGCGATAGCATTTCTGATTCGCTCAGCTTTATCAGCTTCACCTAAATATTCAAGCATCTGGATAGACGCTAAAATTACTGAAGTTGGGTTTGCTAAATTTTTACCAGCAATATCAGGTGCGCTGCCGTGTACAGCTTCAAAAATTGCCGCATCTTTACCAATGTTAGCACCTGGCGCCATACCTAAACCGCCTACAAGGCCTGCACATAAGTCAGAAAGAATGTCACCAAATAGGTTAGTTGTAACCATTACATCGAATTCTTCAGGATTCATAACTAGCTTCATGCATGTTGCATCAACAATCATTTCAGCAGATTCAATTTCAGGGTAACGCTCAGCTACTTCACGTGCTACTTTAAGGAAAAGACCTGACGTTGATTTAAGAATGTTGGCTTTGTGAACAGCTGTTACTTTTTTACGGCCCTCACGCTTAGCAAGTTCGTATGCAAAAGTGACAATTTTTTCAGCACCTTCACGCGTGATTTTAGACATCGCTTCAGCTTCTGTCCCATCCTCAGATACAACTTGACCTAAACCTGAATACATACCTTGTGTATTTTCACGAATAGTAATGATATCTATATTATCATAACGTGCTTTCGTGCCCTCAAATGACTTTACTGGACGGACATTGGCATACAGATTAAACTTTTTACGTAATGTTACGTTAATAGAAGTAAAACCTTCACCAACTGGGGTTGTTAGTGGGCCTTTTAATGTAATTTTATTTCGCTCGATTGCATCAAGTGTAGCTTGTGGTAGCAATTCACCTGTTTTTTCTAACGCAGTAAGACCTGCATCAACAAATTCGTATTCGAAATCGCAACCAACTGCATTTAGGATCTCGAGCGCTGAATCAATGATGCTTGGGCCGATACCATCGCCTTTAATAACCGTAATGGTTTGCTTAGACATTAAATTTTCCTTTAACTGAATAATGATATCCGGATGGATAACACTGTACGTGAGATTGTTTCGAACGAATATGACATAAGTATTAACTGAGTAGTTATCTATGTCTTTTCGTATTTTTATTCAACGGCTATTTATAGCAATTTTTAGTATAATAATCTATAAAAGCCAATTAAATGACGCGATATGATGCTAAAAAAGTGGGTTCACAGGACTAAAGTCTAATAATTTGGTTAAATATTTATCTAAATTTTCTATGCCAAGTTTCTGTTGCGCAAAAATGAGTTGTTGTTTTTCATATGATGACAGTTGAGTAAGCTGTTTACCGAGGTAGACGCAATTAAACAATACTAAATGTAGAAAACAAGCACTGTGGATTGGCGAAGCAATTGATAAATTAAATTGTGGTTGGGTCAATTCATAAAAAGGATTGCTTTTTATTTGTTGTGGAAGATCCATGCTGTGAAGATTATAAAAGTTAACAGTTGTGGTTAGGTGCTGGATAGCTTGGTTAGGCAAAGGTGTGTTTAAAGGTAAAATTACACCATGTGGATAGACTTTAAAAATAAATGCAATGAATTTTAAGGCATAGTTAATCACTTTTTGGCAAGGGAAATGAATATCAGCGCCCTTATAGCTTTCAATGAAACACACTAACAGCTCAACTCGAGATGAAACAGATTGCCAGTTTGGTTTTCCAAGTGAATGTAAACGTTGAAGTAATTGCTGGTTTTCGAGTAAATCAGGTAGTTGCTCTACACCAAGTAAAGCGATAGCGTGACGTAAGTCAGAGATTTTTTTATTTGAAAAGCGATTTGTTAAATTCAAAATTAACATTTGAGCATTCGGGTTTTTATTCAGCTCATTTATTAATTTCCCAACGCTTTGATATGCAGCTTCTTTTATTAATAATAAATCTTCTCTTGTAAAGTATTCATTAATAAATGGCGGACTAGCGACTGCATGAAGATCAGGTAAATTATCCCACAAATAATTAAATTCATTTTTTGTATTGCCATACTGAAATTGATGATGCAATACTTTCAATGAGCTGTTTAATTCTAAATATGTATTTTCTACTTCGTTGTAACAAAGTAACTTATTATCTGTTATAAGACCTAAAACCAAAACAATATTATCGTCATGCTTTATTCTCTCGCCTGGAAGTGGCGTTTTAAAAATTTTCCCTAATAAACTTAGTAACGATTTTTCATATTGATGAGTCAGTTTTAAATACACTTTAGAAATACTGCTTCTTAAGCTTCTTCGTCGAGATGCAGCTGAATGAGTCATCTGCTTAGCAACAATAAAGCTTAGCTTCACGATGCTATAACTTTGAGTATAGGTTGCCCTTTTCTTGACTAAATTTATCAGTTCCGCTTGTATTAAAGGGAGTTTTGATATGTGTGATTTTAAAAACGCATAACATTGAATAAAGCGTATTTGAAAGGTTTTACGCTGTTTTAGGGTTAAAGGCTTTCCCAAACCTGCACAATTAATTTCGTTTCTTACAGTTATAATTTGTACAATAGCACTTTGCAATAATTGAACACATGCTATTCGATTAAGTCCTGCCAGCTTGGCTAACAAACATATGATAATACATTGTTTTCGTAATAAATTAATGGCGTAGTCGAAATTGCTATCATAGTGAGAGAGGTCAGCTATCATCAAGTGTTGATTTTGGTTAAACACTTCTTCGAATTGAGTCGCTGATTTTACGAGTATTGGATAGGCAAGATGCCACTGACTTTTTGTAGTATATAGTTGAAATAGTTTTTCAAAATTTCGACAGCTTTCTTTTAGTTGTTCTGATGATGTCACTCACGTTCCCATTTCAAAAATATTAATTCACTTTATCATACGCAATTTCTGCGCCAGGTCCCCAGGCAACCAATTGTTCGTTTTTAAAGAACATTCCTGTGCACTCATCTTTAGTTGTTATACCGTCAGAATGCTCGTGTTGCGTACGGTAATAAATTATCTGAAAAACATCATCGCCGGATCGTTTTGCAAAAGTAAGGTCTGGAGAACCTAAATTATTGAAAACTTGATCTAAAAATACTGGTTTATCAACTTTAAGTTTGTTCAAATAACGCTTATTAAATGATTCTCGGTCCTGCCAGTACATGCCTTGAGGGTCATCTTTGTAAAATGTAATAATTAATCCAGCGGCTATTGCGTATATGCCAAGCCCTAGGATAATGTATTTTAGTATTTTATTATTCATATTGGAAACTCGTTAAACGTAACGCTTTTAAACTAAAGCCAAGATTAATATCTTGACGCAGAGTGACTAACAGCTTAGCACGGATATAATCATCATAATTGTCGTTTAACTTGTTCAAAACACGTTTCAACTCAACTGGAGGTGTTTCGCAATTAAGTGCATTTTCAACACTTTCGAACTGGGTAAGAAGATTAATTGCCCCCTGTTTTCCAATGCCAGACACACCGGGTATATCATTCGTTTTATCACCACTCAAGGCCCAAAAATCAATAAGCTGTAGGTGTGTCAAAGAAAATTTACTCATAACATCACGAGATGACATAAACACACTTTTGAAGTAGTCATAAACAGCAATATGCTCGTTTAACAGAGGTAAAAAACCTTTATCTGTCGACACTATAGTACTTTTAATCTTATTACAGGACGCTTTTGAAGCTAAGGTAGAGATTACATCATCTGCTTCATCGTGTTGGGGAACATACACAGATATGCCTAAATCTGAAAATGCTTTATATAGTTGAGGTAAAGCATTAGCTAATTCACAGGGCATAGGTTTACGTGATTGTTTGTATAGCGGGTAATAATGAAAGCGCCAGCTTTTTTCACCATCAAAAACAGCAATACTATGTGTGGCTTTACTCTGTTTTAATAGCTTTCGAACAGCGTTTTGTACGCGTGAAAAGGTATTTTTAATTGCAAGAGATTTGTCGTTACCGGACTGTTGACTATCAACAGCATAAATTCTTCGAATTAAATTTAAAGCATCAATTAAAAGTAGGTGAGTAGTCATGAGTACCCTAGGACTTAAATATCGCGCAAAGTCGCTATTCGTATTAGAAAAGGCGCTATAACGCGCCATTTTATATATTTTTATCTAAAAATTAAGTTTCAATTTTATAGCAAGGAGTATAAACAGCACCTGGTAGTTTCATACGGCCTTGTGCGACAAACGCAGAAAGTAACTTATCCATCTTTAACATAAGTGATTTATCACCTGAAAGAGAGAAAACACCGTGACGTTTAATTGCTTTGATACCTTCATCCTTAACGTTACCCGCAACAATTCCCGAAAAAGCACGTCTCAAATTTGCTGCCAACTGCTCTTTTGGTTGATTTATTTCTAAATTCAGGTTTGCCATATTATCATGAGTCGGTAAGAAGGGTAATTGGAACTCAGGTTCTATTTTCAAAGTCCAATTGTAGTGGTAAGCATCACCTCGCTCTTTTCTGTACTCACGAACATTCCGCATATTGTGTGCGAGGTATTTTCCAACCGCTTCAGAATCATTAATAATTACTTTAAATTTAGCGAGAGCTTCATCACCTAATGTGTCACTGACGAATGTAACTAATTCTTCAAAATAAGCACGCGAAGATTCTGGACCTGTGAGTACTACAGGTAAAGCTTGTTTAGCATTTTCTGGGTGAAGCAAGATACCTAATAAGTAGAGGAGTTCTTCTGCAGTGCCTGCACCACCAGGAAATATAATGATGCCATGCGCAGTTCTGATAAACGCTTCAAGTCGTTTCTCGATATCAGGCATAATCACAAGTTGATTAACAATTGGATTTGGTGGTTCGGCTGCAATGATGCTAGGCTCTGTCAGTCCTAGATAACGACTTTGTGTAAAGCGCTGTTTGGCATGGCCTATAGTTGCACCTTTCATAGGCCCTTTCATTGCACCAGGCCCGCAGCCAGTACAAATATTTAAATTACGCAGACCAAGTTGGTAGCCTACCTCTTTTGTATATTTATATTCTTCTTCTTTAATCGAGTGGCCTCCCCAGCATACAATCATATTAGGGTCTTCACTTGGCTTTAATACACGAGCATTTCTTAACATATCAAATACCACATGAGTGATATGCGAGGAACTTGTAAGATTAATCTTTCCATCATGATATTTATCTTTTATAAATAAAATATCACGTATTACAGCTAATAAATGTTCGTTAATACCTGTAATAATTTTTCCATCAACAAATGCATGCTCCGGTGGGTTAAGAAGTTCAACTTTTATGCCGCGCTCGCGGCAGAGTAGATTAATATCGAAGTTTTTGTACTTATTGTAGATTTCTTCACTGGAATCAGTATGGCTACCAACATTTAATACAGCTAAAGAGCAATTACGGAACAAGCGGTATAATTCACTAGTTGAAGAACGTTTTAATGCTTCAACTTCAAGTTGAGAAAGTAAATCAAGCGCACCAGATGGGTTTATCTGTACTTGCATAGGCGTCTCCTTCAACGTCTAGAAATTTTATAGTGTGCTTATTAAAAGAACATCAATAAGCACTTAATTTAAATATAGTTTTTATCAGAGACTAAACAAGTTATTTTTTTATAACAACACGATCCCGTCCAGTTTTTTTAGCTTCATAAAGAGCATTGTCAGCGCGATCAAATGCAGCCTGCATAGAATCACCTTCTTTAAGCTGAGTTGCACCGAATGAAATAGTGATTGTTACGGACTTTTGTTTGAATTTAAATGGTATAGCCTTTACTGTCCTGCGAAGCTTTTCAAGCGGAACGTTTATTTGTTCTAATTGACTATGTGGCATGATCAAAACAAACTCCTCACCACCAAAACGTGCGATAAAATCAGTCACCCGGATTGCTTTTTTAAGCGCTTTTGCAACTACTTGTAATGTTTTATCACCAGCACTGTGTCCATAATTGTCATTGATTGATTTGAAGTGGTCTATATCTGCAACAACAATACATAAATCATGTTGATCACGTTTAAATGTATTATATTCGAGAGCATATCGCTCATCAAAAGCTGCTCTATTCGGTAATTGAGTGAGGCTGTCCTGTAAACTTTTGAAACGTTGTTCAGCCAAACGCTCTTGATAATGTTCAGTCTCTTTCTCGAGCTTATTTACTCTTTCACCCATATCTTTGAGCGTCTGAACAAGTACTTCTCGCTCTTGTTGTTCTAATTTCTCTTTTGCTGCTAAATCAAAAGTGAGTGACTCCATTTTCTCAGCAATTAACTGTTTTAGCATGTTTATGTTTTGTGCTGAATCAACATCTTGGCTAATGTTATTCATTTTTTGTTGAATTTGCCTATTTAAGCTTTCCATTTGTGAGTTAATTTTACTAGAGCGTTTAACAGATTCCGTTAAGCTTTCTTGTAGAATGGATAGCGTCTCATTTATCGCAAATAAAAACTTTTGAGCAGATGCTCGCTCTTGTGAGATTGTTTCGACAATAATACGAATTATTTCTACACAACATTCTAGTAAAACAGCTAGATTAAATTCACTTGAAATACGTTGTTTTATAGTATCTATTCGTTTGCCACTTTCACCCTCAAACGCTAATTCACTCATTAAATTTTGCAATTCCTGTGCTAATTCAGGTGATTCAAACGAATTTGCGGGAACATTGATTTGAGCATTTTTTTCGAGCACTAAATGATAGATTTCTACTAAACGAGTAAGTACAGGTATAAACTCAGTGGCAGCTTTGACATTTTGAAGGTCGTTACTTAGCAACACACGTAAATTGCGGCGCAAATCATCTGGTAACCCCTGTCTTCTTTGTAACTTTTTTCCAGCCGTTTCAACACTAAGATGCAGTGCCTTTAAATTAGATTCAGCTCTGTTAGCCTGCTCTTTGAAGAGTGAAGAAATCTCTTCTAATAAGGGTACGAGATGTTCGTAATCAACACCTTTTTGAATGGTACTACGATATTTGGCAAGGCGATTGTCTAACTCGAGATCGAGTCCCTTACAAACAAGTGATAATTTAGCAATAAATTGTGATAAATAATCAATTTGAACTTTGTAAGCATGTTCTAACTGTTTACGTCCTTTGATAGCCGAATCGAGCTTTGTGCGTAGTATACTAACTTCCTGAGACACCGTGATTTATACCTATTTCTTTTATGCTTATAAAGTTTATCTCAATGTAGTACTAATATCGACCCAAAATATTCGAATAATTGATATTAGTAAAATTTATGCTAATTATCTCGAAAACTAGCGTTAATATAATGAAATTGCTAGGGTATATAAAATTTAACAATAAAATAATTCCAATGAAAGCGCTTACAATTGTCTTGTTATTTCTTTTATTAAGCTCCTTTAGCCCATTTATCCATGCAGATGTTAATTATCTACTAACAATAAATAATGGTACACATCACATAGGCAAAGTTGATGTTGTTTTTCCAAGAGGGAATACAACACTTGAAGTGTCTTTACCTTCTTGGCGAACAGGACGTTATGAAATACTAAATATGGCAAATGGAGTTAGGTTATTTGATGCAAAAGATGAAAAAGGCAATGCGTTAACATGGCAGAAAAAAGATTCAAACACATGGAGAATTAATGCTATTCCAACTTCTAAGACATACATTTCTTATGAAGTGTATGCAAATGAATTAGCCATGCGTTCCCGTCATATTGATGATAGTCATGCCTTTATAGATGCCTCTGGTTTTTTTATGTTTTCAGAAAAACATAGAAATGAAAATGTAACTGTTGATTTAAAAGTGCCCAGTGATTGGCGCAGTGTTTCTGGAATGGATAAGGGGAAACATGAGCACCAGTTTGTTGCAAAAAACTACGATGTTTTAGTTGATTCGCCGATTGAAACCGGCATTAACAAATTGTTTAAATGGCAAGTAGATGGCCGTGACTATGAACTTGTTATTTGGGGTGACGGTAATTATGACACAGATAAAATGATTAATGACTTGAAAAAATTAGTGAAAACAGGTAAAGACATTTGGCACGCTTATCCATATAGTCGCTATGTATTTATGGTGCATGCAACCAGTGGCGCACGTGGCGCTACTGAGCATTTAAATTCAACCATAATACAAAGGCAACGTGATTCCTTTTTTGAAAGAGATGATTACATAGGTTTTATTACTACCGCATCTCATGAGTTTGTTCACACATGGAATGTAAAGGGATATCGCCCAAAAGGGCTCACGCCTTATAATTATACAGACCATAATTACACCGATTTACTGTGGATTGCTGAAGGCTCAACCAGTTATTTTGATGATTTACTGCTTATTCGTGGCGGCATTATAACGCTTAAAGAGTATTTCAAAGCTTTATCAAAAAATATAAATAAACACCTTGAACGCCCTGGTAGAGAAATTCAATCAGCGGCAGACACCAGTTTTGATAAATGGATTAATCAAGGCGGCGATCATGATATTAACTATTCAACAAATATTTACAGCGAAGGGGCGCTTATTTCATGGGCGCTTGATGCAAAATTAATTGAAGATAGTAAAGGCAAGGTAAGTTATCGCGACGTACATAAAACACTGTATAAAGACTTTCCATTACCTAAAGGTTTCACAAATCATGATGTTAAACAGATTTTAAAAACCCTATCAGGTAAAGACTACAACTTATGGTGGCAACAGAATGTTGACTCCCCAACAGAACTTAATTTTGAGCACATGTTAAATACAGTAGGGTTAGTTTTCGATTATCCTAAAGACGTTACCTTTGATGCCCAAGCTGAAATATCAGGTAAGTATGAAAATGGTCAATTCTTTGTTGAACGCGTTAAGAGAAACGGTGTTGCTTGGCAAGCTGGATTAACAACGGGTGATATCGTTATTGCGATAAATGGTAAGCGTATTAGTGAATCATTTGATAAATACATTAAACGTTTTAACTCTGGCGAAAAAATCCAAATTAGTTACTTCCGTCGTGACACTTTAAATACAACTCAACTTACATTGAGTGAAAAAGCAAATAAACCTAAAAACATCCGTTTAGCGAAAAATCCATCACGTCAACAAAAAGCCTTATTCAAAGCTTGGCTAGGTGTTGAATACCCAAAAAGCCTTTAACTTTTATGAGGTACTAACTCAGTGTTAATACCTCTTCTTACATCTTTATTCAATTTTTTATTTACTTATCGTTGTTCAAAATAAAAAATAACAATTTATCAAATACACATTAAGGAATAATAGTGTTAAAAAATTTATTAGTCATCTTTCTTTTTATCCCGTTATCTCTGGTTGCGAAGGACTATAGCTCCCTTTATAACAAGCTGGATAAATCGGTAGTTATTATTTATTCAGATACCCAAGAGGTGCGTGCAGAAGCAAACCAGTTAGTAACTAAAACAGCAAGTAGTTTGGGAACTGGCACTCTCATTAATAAAGAAGGCTTAATTTTAACCGCAGCGCATGTAGTTAATAGTGCAGATGAGTTAACTGTTAATGTTAAAAACCGTGGTGAGTATAAAGCGAAGGTAATTGCTAGTTTTCAGGCTGCTGATATTGCGCTTATCAAATTAATTACAAATAGCAAAAATTTCCCATTCGTTAAATTAGGTGATTCAGAGAAAGCCAAAATTGGTAATGAAGTATTTGTTATCGGTACTCCTTATGGCCTTGAGCATACTCTGACAGTGGGCCATTTAAGTGGTCGACGAATTCATCAACACCCAAGCTTTAACAAAATTGAATTTATTCAAACTGATGCCGCAATGAACCAAGGTAATTCAGGCGGGCCACTTTTTTTAGCTAGTGGCGAATTGATTGGGGTTGTAAGCTACATTCAGTCTCAATCAGGAGGTAATGAAGGTCTTGGTTTTGCTGCAAGTACCGCGATGGTAAAAAATATTTTAATCGACCAACCAATGGTCTGGTTTGGTATTGAATATAGCTTTTTAACACCGGTAATGGCTGCAGCTTTAAATGTACCGCAAAGAGCAGGGCTTTTAATCGAAAAAGTGGCAACACAAAGTTTCGCAGAAAAGCTTGGGTTGAAAGGGGGAGTAATTCCTGCTGATATTGATGATACACCGGTTATTCTAGGTGGCGATGTAATCCTTGCGATAGGGCCACATATTTTATCAGGTGAAGAACAAAACTATTTGAACATTCTAAAATATATAAAATCGCTTAAAGGCGGCGAGAAAATTAAATTTAAAGTATTGAGAATGGGGCTCGAATTGGAATTGGAAGCAGAATTGCCAAATGTAAAAATAAAATTGTTATAATATCTGTCTTAAAACAAATTACAGAAAAGAACCCTTAGAACTTTCTTTTCTGTAAGTTTAAACATATTATTAACAATAGTTTAAAAGGAGTTTAACTATGGCTAAATCAGAAAACAAAGGATCATTACATAAAGATCTTTTTTTGTACTTTATACTTGTAATTGCAATTGCTGCAATTCCTGTGATTTATTTTCAATTTATTCAATAAACGATATCTACCCTTACACTACCGCCAACAAGATAAACAATTCTAACACTATTATTTTTATGAAATTGCATGTTATGGTCAATATCTTGAACGACCATAACACGCTGCTTATCTTCAGTTAGGATCAACATTTCAATTAGTTGTATTGTTTTTTGTTTGTAGCGTGAAGTACGATTGTTAGCAATTGAAGCGCCGATTAAAGAGCCTAAAACGGTAGCAGCAACTTGACCGCTACCGTCGCCAAATTGATTACCAATTACTCCGCCAATAACTGCACCACCAAAATGATGCCATCCTGCTGATTTATCTCTAACAAGCTCGGTTTCTGTGATTTTACGTACAGATTCAATTTTGCCATAAACGACCTTTTCAACGGGCACCGCTTTATTGCGTTCATATGCATCAACTGATGAAGTCATAGTAAGCAAAAACAATGACCAATTAATGACAAATATTTTTATAATCATATACTTACCAGCCTATACGTTTTTTTTCGCGATTTTTACGGATCTCTGTTTCATCGGCCCATTCTACTAGCCCTGTTTTTAAATCCATCAAACGCATTGTAAATTTGTAATAAACATCTTGTTTATCTTTATTAAACTTAACAATACTTGATAGATTGCCGTAAAGCATATATTCGGCACCTACATGTTGGCCAAATGCGATTGCTGAATTAGAATCAACCATTCCACCATCTTGTTGATAGGTTAATTGTGCTCGTGCAGCTTCAACACGTGCCATATCAACAAAGCGTACACTTCCAGAGCGCAATAACTTAGTCGAAATAGAATCAGTAATTGATTCTGTATCGATATGTTCGCTGGTTTTATTTTTAATTCTTTCAACAAAGAAAATAGGGCGCCCATTTTTACTAAACTCAGCCATAGCAGGTGAAACTAATAAAGAATCTGTCATCTCTGCAGCAACTTTTTGCAGATCGGTTGATCCAAAACCAATATCAACCGTTTCAACTTCGGTTGCATCTCCATATGTAACAACTTCACGGTTGGCACAGCCTGTTAGTGTAAGCGTTGCTATTACTGCGGCTGCTAATAGTGTCTTTTTCATAAAATACCTTCAAAATTTATTGGTTATGCATTAAAACCGGTAAATCGTTTCATTAACTTCACGCACATATAGTGTAAATTTTGCAACGTTTTTTGTTGGCGCAATTGCACCTAAGTTAACCACTTGATGGCCATGTAGCGCCAATGACTTCCACGGCTCTTTACCTTCTTCTATCACAAAACCATCTTTATCAAACCAATTAAAATGATATTGTAAGTTCTGTGTTTTTCTATAACTACTTGTTAATTCTAGGTTTACATCAAGCAATCCATTAGTTGTACGGGTTAAAACGTTGGAAATGTATAAACGCTGTCCGAGCTCTTTATTATCCACTCTTAGATGCTTTTGCCATGAATCATTAATTGTGATTTGATCAATTCCCGTACCTGATGTGACAGGCTTGTTGGCACACCCTTGTAAAAATAATAGAAAAATAAAAAGCGCGATAGAATGTTTCATAACTTCACCTATATCGTATAAACAGAAGTGTTAAAGGTTGAGCCAATAGAGACAACTTTAATTAAAACCGACTGTTTGGCTTGAGAGTTAATCGTGATGGAGCGTGTTTGCCCATTAAAATCAATATTTAGAATATGCTCACCGTGAGGTAAGTAGGTTTTAGCAACTTGGTAATTATTTGCCAGTGTTAGCCACGAGCGCGTATCAGCGCGTTCGCTTGCGAGGTTGTAAAACGTAGCAATAATATTTCCTATATCGCCACCGTTTCTAGCTGCACTTTGGCGAAATTCTTCTTTTGCTATTAAGCGGGTAATTTGCCTTGCAATAATTCCTGGCATGCGATCTTTTAAATCTTTAGCTGCAAGCGATGATAAATGAACTATTGGTTCAGTCCTAATATTGGTGGATGCAATATTTACCAATGCAGATGTTTGTGTTGATAAACTCTCGGTATAACTTGGCATTGCCACACTATAAAAACGCATATCATTACTGGATGTGAAAATAGGTAAATCAATTCGCGATTCCACTTTTTCTGGAATAAGTCCTTGCTCAAAAACAATGAGTACCGGGCTTAGTTTAGAATTACTGCTTTGCGAGGTTCGATTAAATTGTTGCTTGAATAAGTTATATTCATCATCAAAAGATAAATATTTTGCTAACCGTAATAAATCATCCTGTAAGTAGGTATTGTTTGGAAATATTTCAATGGCACGTTTGTAATCTATGTAAGCTGAGTTGTATTCACCTACAGCTTCGTATAAAAATCCTGATAAATAAAACGTAAAGGCGTTTTGAAATCCATTTTTAACATCACCAATAAGTGAGTCCATACTCGGGTAACTGTCATACAGCTCATTTAAATCAATATTTGCATTAACTGCGGCTTTCTCTAGCGAAACTGCATTTAGCTTTAGTGCTTGTTCTTGAACTAAATTGGCTCTTCTTATTTCAACTAATGCTGCTTCAATGTTATTAAGCGCAATAAAATTAAGTGCTTGTAAAGTATGAACCATGGTTTGTTCGTAGTAGGGGACGAAATATTCTCGAACATTATCGTTGGTTAAAAAAGACGCCGTGGTTTCTAACCCTTTGCTTATTTCGATTGATGCAGCAAAGTTCTGCGCATCTATGTGTGTTAGCGCAATATTAAAATCATCTTTGCTTTGTTCAAATTGATGATTAAGTTGCATTACACGACCTTTTTCAAGCTGATTTAGAGTAAAAGAAACATTATTGTTTGAAAGTGCAGGCAATAATGAAGGTGCATTAGCTACATCATTTCGTGTAAGTGCACTTCTTACAGGCGCAATTTGCTGATTATAATTTGTGAATAATTGGCTTCCTGAGATACTGCTACATGCATTTAATGTGGCAATCAAAATGGAACCAATAGTAAAACGAGCTATAAAACGCAAATGTTACCTTAGTTAATTTACTTATCTTTGTGTTTTATAGTATGTAATGATAACGCTGTGTTTTCACGTTTTTTGTTGTTGAAATTTGTAAGTATTTTATAACAAAAAAGCCATGCAATGCATGGCTTTTACTAGAATGTTATTACGTTACTAGTTAAATGTAGGAACTGAACGTTCTTCTCTTCTTGGCTTGCTTGTTTTCTTTTTAAACGTTTTCATTGAACGATCATCATTGAAACGTTCACGCTTACGAGGTGGACGTTTACCTCGATTATCAGAATCAAAGCCAGCATTAAGAGCTGCGCCTTCAACTAAGCTAGGGTTGATTTTATGGCGACGAATTGTAACATTCATCAGCTTTTCAAAACCTTGGCCTGGTAACGTTTTTGGTAATTCAACATGGCAGTGATTATCGAACAATTTGATGTTACCGATTTCACGTGAATTAATACGCACTTCGTTTGCAATTGCGCCAACGATATCACTTGGTTTAACACCTTGTGCACGACCTACAGCAAATTTGTATGTAGCAAAATCACCTGGGTTACGACGTTCACGACCACCATCACGGCCACGACGCTCGCCACGATCACCACGTTCATTACGCATGCCATCACGACCACGACGTTCACCACGCTTATCAACAGGATCTGCTTGTGGGAATAACGGTAACTTTTGTTGTAACTGATATAGCATCGCTGCAGCAAGTTGTTCCGTTGTGATATCAGTATCTTCGGTAAACTTTGCAAGCACTTCTGTGTATTTATCAAGGTTAGGGCTTGCTGCTACGCTGATTAACTTTTCTTTTGTTTTTTCAATACGGTGTTTGCTCAACTGAGTTGCATCAGGCATTTCAAAAGGTGTGATTTGACCTTCTGTTGCACGCTCTAAACGGTTTAATAAACGCATTTCACGGTGTGAAGCAAATAAAATAGCCTCACCCTCACGGCCAGCACGACCAGTACGACCAATACGGTGAACATATGATTCACTATCAAATGGTAAATCATAGTTAATTACGTGACTGATACGTGGAACATCTAAACCACGAGCTACTACGTCTGTTGCAATAAGAATATGGATACGACCATTCTTAAGTTGATCCACAATACGCTCACGATCTTGCTGTTGCATGTCGCCATTTAAAGCAGCTGCTTTAAAGCCTTTGTTGACAAGGTGTTCACTGAGCGTAAGTGTGTCATTACGGGTGCGTACAAAGACGATCATTGCATCATAATCTACAACTTCAGCAATACGTTCAAGACCTGCTGTTTTGCCGATTGCGCCAACACGCCAAGCACGCTGTGTAATATTAGCTTTAGCTTGTTTTTCAACAGCAATCTTTACGTGTACAGGATCAGTTAAGAACTGAGAAGTAATCTTTTTGATTGGTGCTGGCATTGTTGCAGAGAAGAATGCCATTTGAGTATCTTCTGGCACATGATCAAGGATCCATTCAATATCGTCTAAGAATCCCATGTTAAGCATTTCATCAGCTTCATCCAATACACATGCTTTCAGGTTATCTAAGTTTAAACGGCCTTTTTCGATGTGATCCATCATTCGACCAGGTGTGCCTACAACAATTTGCGGACCACGTTTTAAGTCACGGTTTTGAATGGTGTAAGATTGACCACCATAAACAGTCGCAACATTAATACCACGAATGTTTTTAGCAAAATCTGTAATTGCCTCTGCTACCTGAATAGCAAGCTCACGTGTAGGACATACCACAAGCATTTGTGGTGCATTTACGTTTTCATCAATACGTGCAAGCAGTGGTAAACCAAAAGCAGCGGTTTTACCAGTACCAGTTTGTGCTTCACCAAGTACATCATTACCTGCAAGTAACGCCGGAATAGACTGTTGTTGAATCGGAGTAGGCTCTACAAAACCAAGTTCTGTAATTGCGCTAAGGATAGGGGTAGGAAGGGATAGTTCTTCGAATAAAATTTTGTCGTTTGACATCTACTACTCAACTTTTTTGCGGCTTTCGCCTAATTAAGATACACAGAGGTAGAGGCCAAATGTAGAAATATACATGGCAGCATATAACACTTATGAATAAATACTCATTAAGTTATGTTTGGTCCTTACCTCGTCACACAGTATACGCATTTAAAGCGTAATTTCCGACGGATGGCTGATAAAGTCCCAAAACACAGCGCTTGCCGGAGAACGTGCACTATACAGTAATATAAAAGGTTTGCAAGTAAATTGCTTGACAGGAACAGTTGTTAATTGTGATTTGATACACTATTTAGCTTTCTTTTGTTAGATATTAACGATAATTCGTATGCTTAAATATAAAGACTATGTTTGTAGCTTACTTTAAATTTGAGTACATAAAGATATCCATAACAAACTCAAATAAGAAAACCTTTATATTTTAATATTTTTGTCCTTCATAAATTTTAATAAAAAGAAAATTATGAAAATAAACTGTTACTAATGTGAGCTTAATGTACACTGAGCTAGACTAAATTGTAGACAGATTGATTTTAACTAAAATTTTCATTGTTAAACAAAAAGCAGTGTATATAATTCGCTCAAAATTCATTTAGGAGCTATATTATGCTAAAGCTATTAACAGTACTTTCTCTCACTGCGTCATCAGTTGCCTTCGCAAGTAACGATGTTGCACCAAATACATTTTATACTTCAGTATGTAATGTAGCCAAAGCAGATGGATTTCAAGCGGCTAAGTCGTTCGCAAAATCACAAGGCGTCTTTATCAGTAAACATTATTCAGACATTGAATGTAATGGTGTTGCAATTAAACAATTTGCTAAAGCAAAAGAATCATCAAATCTATCAACGAAAAAGTTTGAATTAATTGATGACAGCAGTGCGACACAGTTATGTGCAAAAGCGGCTAATTTAGGTGTAAAAGCGGTTTCAAAACGTTCAGCTAAAGTAAAAGCTTTGAAATGTAATGGTGTGCCGGTTGTTGAATTTGTAAAGAGTGTTCAAACTCAAAGCTAAGTTTTAAGGGTGTGATAATTAAGTTATCACACCCATTTTTTTATCTTGCCAAAAACTCAGAACGTGTATTGGTATTTGTTTTAAAAATACCCCCTAAAGCGGTTGTCGACGTATCTGAAGTTGCATCCATCACACCACGACTTTTAACACAGTAATGTGTTGCATTAATTGAAACCGCAACATTCTCTGTCTCTAATAACGTTTGTAAAGCAATGAGTATTTGTTGCGTAAGGCGTTCTTGAACTTGTGGACGCTTTGCAAAAAAACGCACAATACGATTGATTTTAGATAAGCCTATTATCTTTTCACTTGGAATGTAAGCAACTTTTGCGTAACCATCAATCGTCACAAAATGATGCTCACATGTACTAGTCAATGAAATGTTATTCACTTTAACCATTTCATCAACTTTCATTTTATTTTCAATCAATGCGATTTTTGGGAAATTTTCGTAATCCAGCCCTGCAAAAATTTCACGAACATACATTTTAGCAATACGGTGAGGAGTTTCATTTAGGCTATCATCTTCTAAATCTAAACCAAGCGTATCAACTACCTCTGTAAATAAGTCTTTAATTTTTTCATATTTTTGCTCTGGACTTAAACCTACATCTTTAAGTGGGGTTTCAAGGCCACTTGCTATTAAGGCTTGCTTTACGAGTTTGGCTTCATTGGAAATCATGTTACTTCCTAAATGTTGGCTGTGTATAGCCAGATTTCACTTTTAACAATTAAAAGTGAAGATTAACGACGCATGTAAAGCGCCATATTGTAGAGATTTTAGTGAAATTGACAATCAGAAAAGTAATTTGAATCACAGCCAGGCATGCCTTTGCCTAAAATTCACTCTAATTACTCGCAAGTATGTAATTTTTTACAAAGCATTAAAGGCTTTTTACCTTAATACTTATATCTAATTTACATATCTATTTGTATTATCGTTATAACTAGAATTGAAATTCAAAGTAGGGTAGTTTTGAATTATCTATGAATAAATAGTCAGTGCTTTTTCTATGAAAATACTTGTTTTATTATCAGTGGTGTTTCTTTTTGTTTTACTTTTAAACTTGTTTGGTCGCTTTTTAGCTAAACGTGCAGATAAAAATAAATAGTAAAATGGTGACGCTTCTTGATAGAATAAAATCACTATTAGTAAAGAAGTATATAGTATGGATCTAGTACAATCCCTTTTTAATTACGCATGGCAAATTGTGGTTTACCTATTTTTGCTGTGGCTTGTATATTATTTCTTTACTAATACTTCTCGTATTACCAAAGTTACGGTTTCTTTTATTTCAATTTTAGTTGTTGCAGTCGGCATTAGTACTGGTGTTCTTGAAGAACAATTTAATGATATTGACGCAGCCTCTGAACAACACATCATTCATATTAAAGCGATTCAAGAAACGTACGATTCTTAATGTTAAAACCGCAATGATTTCATGAAGGTTTTGTACTTAGAAATGCAAAACCTTTTTTATTATATTAAGACTAAATTAAACCTATCAACAATATCCAAACACACAAAATAAACACCTATAATGTACGTTATGTTAAATAGATTATGCTTAAGTAATCTTGTTATCCTTCCTGGGAATTTCAGTGTTTGTCAGGAAATTTTCAAAAAGTCAGGAATAACTCTCTGCTCAAATTTATATTAATTATTCTTATCCAACGCTTATGGAAGTTATTATTGTGACCACAAGTTCAGTCCAATACCCATACAAATCATTACTTATTTACACTTGTACGGCATATTAATTGGTTTTATG